>JBQCFU010000609.1:0-3644 GCA_051958775.1 Pseudolabrys sp. | reverse complement strand
CTTCAGCGTCGAGACATCGAACCAGCCGACCTTGGCCTTGCCTTCGCCGACGATCTTGCCGCAATCGTCAATCAGGCCGTTGACGCGATACACCGTCGCGCCCTGCAATTCGATCTCGCTGACATTCACTTCCGGCGTGTCTTCCGGACAGAAGATTGTCGTCTTGATGCCCGCCCGCGTCGCATAGGCGGCGAGCGCCGCACCGGCATTGCCGTTGGTCGGCATCGCCATGTGCTTGACGCCGAGCGCCTTGCCCATGGACACTGCCATGACGAGGCCGCGCGCCTTGAACGATCCGGTCGGCAGGCGGCCCTCGTCCTTGACGATGATCTCACCACTGCCGAGCGACTTCGACAGCCGTGGCAGACGAATGAGCGGTGTCATCACCTCGCCGAGGCTGACGATGTCCTCGACCTTGCGTACCGGCAGCAGCTCGCGATAGCGCCACAGATCGGCCGGACGCCGCGCCAGCGCCTCTTTGCTGATGGCGTTCTTCACGCCGTCGAGGTCGTATTTCACCAGCAGCGGTTTGCCGGCTGACGACAGATTATGCAGTTTGTCGGCTTCGACGCGCTCGCCGGTATAGGCGCATTCCAGATGCGTCACGAAGGTCGGGCGCTCGGTGGTCAGGTTCTCGTCGTCGCGCATCGTGAATAATCCCCCCGTATGCGTTTTGGCCGCCCGCGCCGTTATCCCCGGTCGGCCTTGCGCGGCCGGAAGACGACGAAATGCGACATGGAGAAGTTGACGACAAAACCGGCACCGATCGCAACCTGTTTGGCGAGCATGATCGGGAGAAACCGGCTGGCGATCAGCAGCGCCGTGGTGTCGGCGATCAACCCCAGTACGCCGGACGCCGCGAATGCGAAATAAGCGCGCCAGGTCAGCTTGCGGCCGGATTCGGCAGCAAAGGTATAGAACGAATTCATCACATAGGAGCCGGTCACCGCCACCACCCAGGCGATCACATTGGCGAAGATCACGCCGGCATCCTCGGTGTCCAGATCGACCGTCCGGGCCGCGCGCGCGATGAATTCATCCAGAGCCGGGCTCGCCGCGATCACCCGCAGCATCAGCCAGAACACGATGTAATTTACGGTCGCGTTGATGACGCCGACCAGCGCGAAGCTCACCGCCTTGAGCACGATCGCCCGCTCGGTCCAGGCGGAGGCAAGTCGGTCGAGCAGGTGCTTCATCAGGGAACCGGGTTAGCGCGGCAATCGAGGGTCATCGAGGCGGTCGGCCTGCCGTAGCACGTCCCGCCAGCCGAGCCGAGAGGCTTTCGCCGGTCTCCTACCGGTGTTCCACCGCGCGACAGACTGACCCGGTTGCGCTATAGATCGGCTCGAAAAACGGCCCTCTCGATCCCATCTGATCCCTATGACGGCACCGACACAGTCCACCCCGGCAGCAACCGGCCTGTCCATCGTCATTCCCTTGTGGAATGAAGCGGCGGGGCTGCGACAGTTGCACGACCGGATTTCCGCGGTTGCGGCGCGGCTGCGCGACACCCGCGGGCTTCCGGTCGAGATCGTTTACGTCAACGACGGCTCCCGCGACGACACCGAAAAGGTGGCGCTGTCGCTGCCGGCCCAGGACGCCGACGTCCAGGTGGTCGGCCTGTCGCGCAATTTCGGCAAGGAAGCCGCCCTCCTCGCCGGCCTCGAGCATGCGCGCCGCGGCGCGGTGCTGTTCATGGACGGCGACGGCCAGCATCCGCCGTCGCTGGTGGAAACCCTGGTCGCGCGCTGGCTCGATGACGGCTACGACGTGGTCTACACCGCCAAGGCGCACCGGCAGAACGAGCCGTGGCTGCTGCGCACCGGCGTGCATTTCTTCTATTCGCTGATCAACTGGGGCTCGCGGCAGAAGATTCCGGAAGACGCCGGCGACTTCCGCCTGCTGTCGCCTCGCGCCGCAGCAGCACTGCGGCAGATGCCGGAGCGCAACCGCTTCTTCAAGGGGCTCGCCAGCTGGATCGGCTTCCGGCAGCTCCGTGTCGACTACGAGCCGGCCGTTCGTGAGCACGGCAAGACCAGCTGGAATCTCTGGTCGCTGCTCGCCTTCTCGATCGAGGGGCTGACCTCGTTTTCGGTGGCGCCGCTGCGTGTCGCAAGCCTTCTTGGCGTTGCCATCGCTTTCGTCGCGCTGCTGTTCGGCGTCTGGATCCTGTTCGAGACGCTGTTCTACGGCAAGGATGTGCCGGGCTATCCGTCGCTCGCGGTCGCCATCATGGTTCTTGGCGGCGTGCAACTCGTCATGATCGGCGTGCTCGGCGAATATATCGGCAAGCTTCTGGCCGAGAGCAAACAACGCCCGGTCTACTTTGTCGCCGAGCATCAGGTGAAGGCGGCCGATGAAGCATCGGATTCGTCCACCAAGGACGCCGCCAAGGATGCTGCCGAGTGACAGCGCCGCGACGGCTGTGGCTCTGCGCGGACGACTACGGCATGACGCGCGGGGTCAGCGCCGCGATCCGCGATCTCATCGCTCAGGGCCGGATCAACGCCACTTCAGTGATGATGCCCGCAACCGCCCTGGCCGATGACGAGGTCGCTGCACTGCGCAAGCTGAAGGATGACGGGCGCTGCGCCATCGGCTTGCACCTCACTCTCACCGCACCGTTCCGGCCGCTGGACCCGGCTTTCCAGCCATTGCGCGACGGCACATTCCTGCCGCTCGCCAGCATGCTTGCTGCGGCCACCGCGCGACGGCTCGATGCCGCAAGCCTGACTCGCGAGATCAACGCGCAGATCGCCGCGTTCACCAAGGCTTTCGACCAGAAACCCGACTTTCTCGATGGACACCAGCACGTCCAGCTCTTCCCGCAGGTGCGCGACGCCTTTCTGCGCAGCGTTGCCACGCTCGCACCTAAGGCATGGGTGCGCCAATGCGGCCGCACCACCACGCTGCCGGCGCGATTGCGCGATCCCAAGGGTCTACTTCTCGACGTGCTCAGTGTTGCATTCCGCCGTCGCGCCGCACGGCTCGGCGTTGCCACCAATCGCGGCTTTGCCGGCACCTACGATTTCGCAACGACCACCAATGTGGCGACGCTGTTCCCCCGCTTCCTTGAGGATTTGCCGGACAACAGTGTCGTCATGTGTCATCCCGGCCATGTCGATGATGAGTTGCGACAGCTCGATCCGCTGACCGATCCGCGCGCGCGGGAATATGATTATCTCGCCAGCGGTGCGTTTGGCGACGTGTTGACGCAGCGCGGATTCGCACTCGCCTGAGAAGCCGGCTGGGGTTGAATTGCGCAAAAATTGCGGCAATGCCTCGCTTCTGCCCCCATCGAAATATTTTGTCGCAGGCATTCCCTGCGGCTGAAACCTTCCCACATTTTACTCGTTTGCAACGGCCAGCCCAATATCTGGAGTATGGCCACAGGGAGCAAAAGCTATGACGCCGCAGGAACGCCAGTTGGTCGACGATCTGTTCGCGCGCCTCGCCAGCCTGGAAACCGCCCCGCGCGATGCCGATGCGGTGCGTGCGATCCAGGACGGCCTGCGGCAAGCGCCGAACGCCGTTTATGCGCTGGTGCAGACGGTTCTGGTCCAGGACGAGGCGCTCAAGCGCGCCGACGAGCGCATCCGCCAGCTTGAAGGTGGAGCGGACGGCGCAGCCCCCGGCGGCGGCTT
>JBQCFU010000608.1:0-2221 GCA_051958775.1 Pseudolabrys sp. | reverse complement strand
CGTGACGAAGTAGGGCGAGATGTAGCCGCGGTCGAACTGCATGCCTTCGACGACGTCGAGCTCGGTCTCGAGGCTCTTCGCCTCTTCAACCGTGATGACGCCCTCGTTGCCGACCTTCTGCATGGCCTTGGCGAGGTAGTCGCCGATTTCCTTGTCGCCGTTCGCCGAGATGGTGCCGACCTGCGCCACTTCCTCGTTCGAGGTGACCTTCTTGGAGTTGGCCTTGAGGTGCTCGACGATCGCGTCAACCGCGAGGTCGATGCCGCGCTTCAGGTCCATCGGGTTCATGCCGGCGGCAACCGACTTGGCGCCTTCACGGACGATGGCCTGGGCGAGCACGGTGGCGGTGGTGGTGCCGTCGCCGGCGAAGTCGGACGACTTCGAAGCGACTTCGCGCACCATCTGCGCGCCCATGTTCTCGAACTTGTCCTCGAGCTCGATCTCCTTCGCGACCGTCACACCGTCCTTGGTGATGCGCGGGGCGCCGAAGCTCTTGTCGATGACGACGTTGCGGCCCTTCGGGCCGAGGGTCACCTTCACCGCATTGGCGAGGGTGTCGACGCCGCGCAGCATACGATCGCGCGCGTCAACGGAGAATTTGACGTCTTTGGCTGCCATAACTTTGTCTTCCTATGAATGATGAGGGAGGGGCCTTAGGCCGCCTTCTTCTTCGACGCGCCGCCTTCGAGCACGCCCATGATGTCGGACTCCTTCATGATCAGGAGATCTTCGCCATCGATCTTCACTTCGGTGCCCGACCACTTGCCGAACAGGACGCGGTCGCCGACCTTGACGTCGATCGGGGTGAGCTTGCCGGCTTCGTCGCGGCCACCCGGGCCGACGGCGATCACTTCGCCCTGCGAGGGCTTTTCCTTGGCGCTATCGGGAATGATGATGCCGCCAGCGGTACGTTCTTCGGCATCGATGCGCTTGACGACGACACGGTCGTGAAGCGGACGGAACTTCATGGTGTCCTCCTAAGAGACTGATCCAGTTGGAGTTTTTGATATCGAGCCAACCCGCTGCCAGCCCGATGCGAGCCAGATGGGAGGTGGCTTTGAAGGCCGCAAGGCCTGTCGTAAAATTTTTTAGCACTCACCTTTGAGGAGTGCCAACAATTTCGTAAATCGGTTAACGACAGCAGGTTCCACGCCGGGGAAAAAAGATCGACCGGAACCGGCGGCCCTATGCTCAGTTGCCTGATTCAGACCCGGAAAAGGGTCTGCTAGCAGTACCATCTCGGTGCTGCTAATGCCTTGATTTTAAACAGTTTATTTACCCTTCGGGCTTGCAATAGCAAGGCTGGAGACCAGAAGCTTTGTGTCCGACTCTGAACGGAGGCTGGAATGGTTTCGTCAGGTTTTACCAAGCAGATTCAAGGATATGGGCTGACGACGGCGGAAATCCTCTATCGCATGCCCGATCACAAGTCGCTGCTGCAGAGCTACGTCTGGCAGGACTACGATCTGTTTCCGAAATTTCCCGAGCTGCACAAATTCCTGGCCTTCTGGCAGGCGAAGCTCGACGGGCCGCTCTATTCGGTCCGCGTCGCCCATTCCCATCTGATCAAGCCGGCAGAGCTGCGGGCGATCGACGGCGTGTTCAGGCTGCACTGACGGGTTCTCAGCCCTTGGGGCGAGCCCGAGGGCCGGGATCGTGCGCTAGCCCCGGCCGACGAAAGGCATGGTGTTGGCCATCACCGTCATGAACAGGACGTTCGTATCGAGCGGCAACCCGGCGATGTAGACCACGGCGCGACCGACATCGTCGGCGCTCATGCGCGGTTCGATCATCTTGCGGCCGTCCGGCTGCAGCACCCCGTCACCCTGAACCATCCGGTCGGTCAGCGGCGTCGCCGCATTGCCGATGTCGATCTGGCTGCAGCAGATGTCGTAGCCGCGGCAATCGAGCGAGGTGGATTTGGTCAGGCCGGTCACCGCATGTTTCGTCGCTGTGTAGGCGACCGAGAACGGCCGCGGCGCATGCGCCGAGATCGAGCCGTTGTTGATGATGCGGCCGCCGCGCGGCGTCTGCGCTTTCATGATGCGGAATGCTTCCTGCGTGCAGACGAACGGCCCGGTGAGATTGGTGTCGACCACCGCGCGCCACTGCTCGTACCGTAATTCCTCCAGCGGCACCGGCGGTGCGGCGCTGCCGGCATTGTTGAACAGCAGGTCGAGGCGGCCGAAACGCTGCTGCACCGCGTCGAACAGCGCCGTCA
>JBQCFU010000607.1:0-11182 GCA_051958775.1 Pseudolabrys sp. | reverse complement strand
GGCCGATCACACAATGGATGCCGGTGCGGCTGCATCATGCGGCGGCGGAAGTGGGTGCGCGCGTGGTGCTGCTCGGCGACGATCCGGTTGCGCCCGGCACCGAGGCGTTCGTGCAACTTGTGCTGGAACAGCCGATTGCGGTGGCCGCCGGCGACCGTTTCGTGCTGCGCGACACCAGCGCGCAGCGTACCATCGGCGGTGGCACGCTGCTCGATCTGCGCGCGCTTGCGCGCAAGCGCCGTACGCCGGAGCGGGTCGCGCAGCTTGAGGCGCACGCCATCGCCGATCCGGTGAAGGCGCTGTCGGCGTTGCTCGACCGCCCACCCGGTTATGTCGATTTCATAGCCTTCTGTCGTGACCGCGCGCTGTCGACGACGGAGTGCGAAGCCATCGCCACGGAAACCAGCCTGTTTCGGCTGACGACGCCGAAGACCGAACTGGCGCTGTCGCCGGCCAACTGGCTGCGGCTCAAGCGTAGCATGCTGGCGACGCTGACGCAGTTTCATACCGATAATCCGAATCTGCCCGGCATCGGACTCGAACGGCTGCGCCTGCAGCTCGAGTCGCGGCTGCCGGCGCCGGCTTTCGTCGCGCTGTTGCAGGGCTTTGCCCGCACCAAGGACGTGTCGCTCGACGGTGCCTGGATCCGGCTGCCGAGCCATGAGGTGCGTCTGACGCCGCAGGACGAGCGCCTGTGGAGCAAGATCAGGCCGCTGATCGAGGGTACCGAGCGATTCCGCCCGCCGCGTGTTCGTGACATCGCCGATCTGATCCGCGAACCCGAAGGCGAAATCCGGCGTCTGTTGAAGCTGCTCGGCCGCATGGGGCGCGTCGATGAGGTGGCGCACGACCATTTCTTCCTCCGCAACACGGTTGCCGAAATGGTGGAGATCGCGACGCGGCTCGCGGCCGAAGCGCCGGACGGTCAATTCAATGCCGCGCTGTTTCGCGATCAGATGAATAACGGCCGGAAGGTTGCGATCCAGATCCTGGAATTCTTCGACCGGCACGGCGTCACCATGCGTCGTGGCGATCTGCGCCGCATCAACAAGCATCGGCTTGACCTGTTTCGCCGTTCGGGGGATTCAGGTACGGCGCAAACTGCGCCACATCACGTTCCTGGAAGAGCATCGTCCCCGGTGGGGCGTCCGGACTTCAAATCCGGGAAGGGCCGCGAGCCGGTCCTTGGTGGGTTCGACTCCCATTCTCTTCCGCCAAATTCCCGACCACGCCACCGCAGGAGCGCGCGATGAGCCTCACCACCTATCTCGGCGAGTTGGAGCAGGCCGCCCACGCCGCCAGCACGGCCGAGGAGGTCTATCGCCGCGAGATCGCACAGCGGGTGCGGGCGCTGGAGCAGGCGCGCGCGTTCGCTTTTCGCCGGCTTAACCTGATGCGCACCGTCACCGGTGCGGTGGTCGGTTACGAGGAAGAAGCCGAGGCGCTGCAGGCCGGGAGCGTTGCGTTTATGCGCGAACTGGAATGGACCGGCGCCACGGAAGCGCAGCGTCAGGCGCTGGAGCAATTCCGGCCGGTGGTTCAGGCCGCGTGGAATCTCAGCCGTGCGCCGGAAGGCGAAGGCGATATGGCAGCGGTGGAGCGCGAATTGACTGCCTTCGAACGGTGGTTTGCCGAGTCCCGGGATGGGCCGTTCCTCAGTGTGATGGAGCGCGAAGTCGTGGAATTGCCGCTTGTCGAAATCTAAGACGAAATCCAAGCCGAGGTTCAAACCGGAGGCGCAACCGAAATCGGCGCAACCGGTGCAACCAACCCCCGACGCATTTCTGTTCGACGAATGGATCGTCACGGAATATCGCCGGACCGAGGGGTTCACGGCCCTCGTGGTGCTGCTGTCGATCGGCAATTTCGAGGTGGTGCCGCTGCGCTCGACCTATATGCACATCATCGGCGACGAACTGACCTGGCTCAATCTCACTGAACTGCTGCGCAGCGCCGGTGTCGCCTGGGACGGCGTGCTGATCATGCCGCTCAGTGATCCTGACGGCGGACCGGTCGAGGACATCACCGCACGGACCGAGCTGCGCGCGCTGGAAAAGCGCGTGATCGAAGACCGCACGGTGATCAACGAAGGTCATTTCTTCGACAAGTGGGGGCGGCGGATGAAGATCGAGGAAGCGCAGCCGCAATGACCCGCGCCATTACCCGTCGCTTGCGGGTGATTGACACCGGCGTGCGGTCCGCCCGCTGGAACATCGCTGTGACGGCCGCGCTGACGGAACGGCATGCGGAAGGATGGATAGCCGATACGCTCCGTTTCCATCGCTATCGGCCGGCGGTCCTCATCGGGCGGCATCAGCAGCCGGATCAGGCGTGCGATGCGCAAGCCTGCCGCCGATCCGCCGTCGATGTGGCGCGGCGCATCACCGGTGGCGGCGCTGTGTATATGACGCCGGGCGTGCTGGCGTTCGATCTCGTTATCGGCCGGCGTGTGGTCGGCAATCAGGATCGTGCTGCATCCACTATCTGCAACGCATTGGCGCGGGCGTTGTCGCGCCTCGACCCGACGGGTTGTCTCGCGGCGCGCTATCGTGCGCCCAACGACGTCGTGATCGACGGCCGCAAGGTGGTCGGCGCCAGCGGCTATTACGACGGCACTACGCTCGCCTACCAGGGCGCGATCATGATCGACATGGATTTCACCGTGATGGCCGAGATGCTGGCGTTGTCAGTCGCGCTCGACAGGCAGTTGACCTGCTTGCGGGAGCATGTCGATACGGCTGTAGCTTGCGACGCGCTGACGGATTCCGTGGCCGGCGAATTGGCCGATGTTTTCGGATATGCTGCGGTTGCGGACGATCTGGACGAGGAGACGATGCAACTCGCCGAGCGGATGCTTGCGGGCGGAATTGGCGATGCCGAAGACGAGGCCTCCGACGTCGCCCTGCGTCGTGTGATGCAAGGACAAGCGTCGTGACCAAACGCCTGTTGATCGTTCTGGTGAATACCGATCCCCGCAACGGCGAGGAAATGGGCGCGCCGTTCTATCATGCGGCGGTCGCGGCCGCGATGGATTACGAGGTCGATGTGGTCTGTGCCGCGACGGCCGGCAAGCTGATGATCAAGGGCGTTGCCGAGGCGTTGCACGTCAAGGCCGGGCATCCCCGGACCGTCTATGACTGGATCAAGGAGGCGCACGATCATGGGGCGAAGTTCTGGGCCTGCCCGGCCAATCTCGACCTGTTCGAGGTGAACGAGGGCGATCTCATTCCCGAATGCGCCGGCTTGATGGGCGCCGCCACCATGATCCGGAACATCATGGACGGCGAATATCGCGTGCTGACGTACTGAGGCAGCGATGACGACGGTCCGTGGCTGCGATTTCCCCGACGATCTGTTCTACGACGTGCCGACCCACACCTGGTATCGTCCGATCGACGACGGGCTGGTCCGTTTCGGGATCACACGTGTCGGGCTTGCGCTGGCGCGGGAGGTTCTGGTGTTCACGCCAAGACGTATCGACTCCGAATTCGAGAAAGGGCGTTCGGTCGCGACCATGGAAAGCGCGAAGTGGGTTGGCTCTGTCCGGATCGCTTTCGACGGCACGGTGGCTGCGATCAACGAGGCGCTGATTGCACGGCCGACGATCATCAACGAGGATTGCTACGATGTCGGATGGATGCTGCTGGTGCGCCCGGCCCATCCGTCGTGGCGCGACGCTTTGATTCCGGGTGCCCTACTTGCCAATGCTTATGAAGCCTGGATGGAACGTGAGGCGTTCCCGGGCTGCGGCCCCGACGGACAGATGGCGGCGTTTTTCTAGTTCACCACCCGCACGCCGGGCGGGCCTGCTTCCGTGTGGCCGACGATCTTCGCCGCCGGATAGCCGGCATCGACGATCGACGTCAGCACGGCCGGAGCATCTTTGGCGGCACAGGACACCAACAGTCCGCCGGAGGTCTGCGGATCAGCCAACAGGTCGCGCTGCCAGTCCGGCATGCCGGCGGGCAGCGATACGGCGTTGCCATAGCTCGCCCAGTTGCGCTTTGACGCGCCGGTGATGAAACCCGCCTGCGCCAGCCGGCTCGCGTGCGAGAACAGCGGCACGTCGGCAGCCTTGATAATGGCGGTGAGGCCCGAGCCGCGCGCCAGTTCGAGGCCGTGGCCGAGCAGGCCGAAGCCGGTGACGTCGGTGATCGCATGCACAGCCGGATTGGCCGACAGTTCGCCGCCGATGCGATTGAGCAGCGTGGTCGATGCCACCATCTCGGCATAGCCGGCGCCGTCGAGTTCGCCCTTTTTGATGGCGGCGGAGTAGATGCCGACACCGAGCGCCTTGGTCAGGATCAGCGCGTCACCCGGCTTTGCATCCGCGTTGCGGCGCACCTGTTCGGGCCGGCAGATGCCGATCGCGACGAGGCCATAGATCGGCTCGGGCGCATCGATCGAATGTCCGCCGGCGACCGGAATGCCGGCGGCCGCGCACACCGAAGCACCGCCTTTAAGGATTTCGCGCACCACATCGGTGGAGATCTTGTCGAGCGGCATGCCGAGGATGGCCAGCGCCATGATCGGCTTGGCGCCCATGGCGTAGACGTCGGAAATCGCATTGGTCGCGGCGATGCGGCCGAAGTCGTAGGGATCGTCGACGACCGGCATGAAGAAATCGGTGGTGGCAACGATGCAGGTGTTGTCGTCAACCTGCCAGACCGCGGCGTCGTCGCCGGTTTCCGTGCCCACCAGCAATTGCTTGAACGGCGACGCGATCGGCTGGTCGGCCAGCAACTCCTGCAGCACGGCGGGCGCGAGCTTGCAGCCGCAGCCGCCGCCATGGGCAAGGCTCGTCAGCTTGATGATCGGGGCGTTCATAGTCGGTTCTCCCTGTCTTATCGCAACGATGTCACGCCGCACCGCGGCAGTTCCACCGGCAATCCGCGCGCTGCGCGGAGCGGGGAGAAAGCATGTGTCTCCAGCATATTCCCGATCCCCTGGACGATGCAATCGGGTTCGAATGACGCAGGCGCGCGTGCGCACGCCTGCGTGTTGTCCATGGCTAGACCGTCAGAAAGTCGTCGTACATCCGCTTGGCCCACCGGAAATCTTCCTCCAGCAGATCGGGAGAGCGGATATCGATATCGAGCTGTGTCTGCTTGATCCGGCCATCCGGCAGGAATTCGTAATCGAACTGCACCGAGATCGCCTCGCGCGGATCGCCGTTGACCAGCATGTAGCAGAGGTTATCCGGCAGCAGCGCCTTGACCTCCTTGCCGGCAATACGCTGGCCGATATAGGTCGCGACAATCTTGCCGACGAAGTTCGCGACATGGCCGCTCTTCGGGTAATGGCCGAACAGCTTGGAGACAGGCCCCATCGAGTCGCCGACGATGTAGACGTTTTCGTTGAAACCAGCCGGAGCCTCGAACGTCGGCCTCGGTCATACAACAGCAGACGCTGTTGTCCCGGCGTTGATAGAGATGGTGCTCTGCTCTGCCGCAATGAGGCGGGTCGCCAGAGCGTACGCAGCGATCGCAAGCGTGCCGCCCGCCAGTAGATCGCAGAGATAATGCGCGCCTTCGGTCAGGGCGCTCGTCAGCATCAATCCGTTGACGATGATGAAGACGGCATCCAGCGCGCGATAGCGGTGAAGTGTCACAGGTATCAGTACAGCGATCGCCGCATGGAACGACGGGAAGGTGGCGATGCCTGCAGGTAGACTGGTCAGCCGCAGCGGCTCCGGCTGCTGCAATTGCCTTAGATGGTCGGCCGGAGTCGCGCCGGTAAACTGGAGAATCTGGAACGCGTCGGTATCAACGGCGGCAATCGGTCCAGCCGCCGGAAGCAGGGCGGCGACGGCGATGGTCGTCGTCAGCGTCAGCGCAAATGCGACGAGGAAAATCCGCAGATCGCGCAGGTAGCCGCCAAATGCGAGGACCATGATGGTCACTGCGATTTGTGGCCCCATGCTTTGGTAGGCGACATAGAGCATGGCATGCAGCAACGGATACTGATCGACCCATTGCACGAAGGTGAGCCAGTCGAATCCCAGTGCCGCATCGAGGCGTGCGAAGAATTCATCCTGGAGCGGCATGGCCAGGCGCTGCGCGCCGTAACCGGCGATCAGCGCGCAGACGCAGATGATGGCGATGTACAGAATGCCGTAGAGCGTCACCTGCACCGCTTCGACGCGATGCGTTTGCGGCGCGAATTGACTGACGATGTCGAGTCCCAGCGTGCACAGGATGAGCGGGACCAGATTTGGTATTTCGGCAAAGGTCAGGTTGGTCGACAAGGGGATCACGATCGCCGCGATGGCCAACGCAAGGGCCGCGATGCCGGCCGGTCGTGATACGGGACTTGTCCGTGTTTGCAGGATCAACAAGCGGACATTGCTTGTCCGCCGCACACTCAATTCCATTCCTCCACGCTCCCCACTCCGGTGGTCTCTTTTGGAAGGACCACTCACAGGGCGAGAGTTTGAAGGCCGAAACTAAAGGTTGTTTATTCCGTATTTATAGAAAGCGGAAAGATTTTAATGACAATCCGAGCGACGCCCGTCGCTGAGCATTAAGCATCAGATGCGCGCCCGCAGGATTGGTGCTGTTCTCAGTATTTGGCGCGATCGGGGAGCTTGCGAAACTCCAGCCATACTTTTTGAGCTTCGGCCTGCATCATCTGCTGAGGATGCAGCATGCGTTGCGGATAGGGTTTCCGCATGTCGATGCTGATATTTGAATCGTCGAACAGATCCGAATAATCCGTCCATGCGGCCGCATAGTAGATCTTGCTGATGCGCGCCCAGTAAGCGGTGGCGTAGCACATCGGGCAACATTCGCAGCTCGTGAAAAGCGTTGCGCCGCGCAAGTTCGGCGCACCGACCTTTTTGCAGGCCAAACGAATGGCGTTGACTTCGGCATGTGCCGATGGGTCGTTGTCCCGCAATACGCTGTTGCCGCTTGCGGCAAGAACCTCTCCGTCTCGGACGATCACGGCCCCAAACGGTCCGCCTGTTTTGTCGATAACGCCGGCCTGCCGCATGGTCTGGATCGCCAGCGCCATGTGCTTGCGATCCTGATCCGTTATGATGGCCTTCGCGCGAGACTTCGTATCCTTGGCGACTGCTTCCCCGCCAACCATCGTTGCAGCGGCAAGGCCGGCGCCAGTTGTCAGAAAATTCCGGCGATGCACCACGCGCGCGGATGAAAACAGCGCATCAAGCGATTTATCGATACTCATTTCGTCTCCGGTTATTCGGGATGTGCCGTTTATCTGTCCGCCGAGTCGGAACTTTCGCAATTTCGCTAAATTAGTCAATTACGAGCGACGCTTGCGCCCAACCGTATTCCATCGCTGGCTGAAGCACGTGTGGATTGCTGTGAGCCGGATGCTGCTGCGAATTGCAGAGTGCACCTCGTCACGCGGGCATCATGCGGTGCTCGCTCGCTGTTTCGACACGAACCAGCGTGCGTCAACGTTCGAATCTGCTGTGTCGGCTCCCACCAGCAGGTGAAGCTTCGTCTGCGTCCCTCGCCAAACGTGAGCACGTCGCGCGAAGCACGCCTTCGGGATTGATGATTCGAAGGGGCCTCGCCGGTGTGCAGGTCGCGCCGTCCGAGGCGGCACGGTGGATCGCCGGTGCGGAGCACGGCCGAAAGGGGGCGCTGATGAGCGCCGTCGGTTTATGGGCTGATGAATGGAAATGGTGCCCAGGGGCGGGATCGAACCACCGACACTGCGATTTTCAATCGCATGCTCTACCAACTGAGCTACCTGGGCGCCGGACCCGCGGAAGCGGGGCTTGGTAAGCGGTGGGGGTTATAGAGGGTCGAATCTGGCCTGTCCAGAACGCCGAAGAGGCAAAAAACGGTGGCCCGCCAAGGGGCTCTGGAGGCCTCCAAGCCCCGGTTCGCGCCCGCGGTTCAAGACCTCCCGGCGGTCCGTCGAATCGGCATTTCAGCCCTGATCTTCGGAGCTGGACCGGGGCATGCGGTTGCCGTCCTCGTCGTCGTCTTCCTTGACCGGAACCGCATAGACCCCGCTCATCCAGCGGTGCAGGTCCACGTCCCGGCATCGTTTGGAGCAGAACGGTTTGAATGCCTCCTCTGCGGGGCGGCGGCAGATCGGGCAGGGAGCGGCGGGGGCGAGGGATGGCATAAAGGGTATCTAGGCTTTGCCGCGGCGTGCATCCAGAGCGCGCAACTCGGTCTTGAGGATCTTGCCGTAGTTGTTCTTCGGCAGGGCCGGGACGAACACATAGTCCTTGGGCCGCTTGAACCGGGCGATATGGGCGAGGCACAGCGCGTCGAGTTCCTCGGGCGGCGCATTGCCGACCACATAGGCGACCACGGCTTCGCCCCATTCCGGATCGGGCCGGCCGATCACCGACACTTCGCGCACGCCGCCGTGCTGCAGCAGGATTTCCTCGACCTCGCGCGGATAGATGTTGCTGCCGCCGGAGATGATCAGGTCTTTCGAGCGGTCCTTGAGGGCGAGATAGCCGTCAGCGTCGAACGCGCCGACATAACCGGTGTGGAGATAGTCGCCCTTGAGCGCAGCGGCGCTCGCCTCGTCGTTGCGCCAATAGCCGCGCATCACGACATCGCCGCGCACCAGGATTTCGCCGCTCTCGCCGGCAGCCAAGGTGCGATCCTCAGCGTCGGCGATGCGCACATCGACACAGCGGAACGGGCGTCCGGCGGTGGCGAGCCGTTCGCGCCAGCGTGGATGATCGCGGTCGGCGACCTCGGCGCGCGGCAGCACGGTGATGGTCATTGGGCTTTCGCCCTGGCCGTAGATCTGCGCGAGACATGGGCCGAACCGGTCGAGCGCCTTCATCGCGTCCTCGACATACATCGGCGCGCCGCCCCAGACGACGGTGCGCAGTTTCTCGCGCGGCAGATCGCCGGGTGCGTCGACCATGCGCTTGATCATCGTCGGCGCGGCGAACATCGAGGCGCGCGGCCACCGCGATACGAGCCGCGCGATCTCGTCCGGCTCGAAGCCGCCGGATTCCGGCACGACGTTGGTCGCGCCGGCGGCCACAAGCGCCATGATGTAGAGGCCGGAGCCGTGACTCATCGGCGCGGCGTGCAGGATCGCATCGCCGGCGGCGGTCGGATCGACCTCGCTGACATAGGCTTCGCCCATCATCGCGAGATTGCGGTGCGTCAGCATCGCGCCTTTCGGCCGTCCGGTAGTGCCTGACGTGTAGAACAGCCAGGCGAGATCATCGGCTTCCCGCGCTGTCAGCGCGATCGGATCGGCGGCGAGCAGTTTCTCGTAATCGGCCCCGCCGAGCACGATCATGCGTTCGAGCGTTGCCGGCGCGTGTGCGGCAATCTCGGTCTCGAGCCCGGAGGAGACGAAGCAGGCGCGCGCGCCGGAATGATCGAGAATGTAGCCGAGCTCGGCGCCGTGCAGCTTGGCATTGGCCGGGACGGCGACGAGTCCCGCATGCCAGATGGTATAGAGCGCCTCCACATAGTGCGGCACATTCTTGGCGATGACGGCGACGCGATCGCCGGGCTTGAGCCCGAGCGCACACAGGCCGCCGGCAAGCCGTGCGACGCGATAGGCCAACTCATCGTAGCGGGCGAATGCGGCATCGCCAGAGGCGACGGCGATGCGCGCGGGATCGCGTTGCGCGGCGGCATGGAGATCGCTGGCGATGTTCACGAGATCACACCTCCCGCGACCGGCGGCTTACAGTGCGTTCAGCCAGCCGAACCGGATCGGATAGTGCTCGCCGTCGAGCAGCGAGATCGTTTCATAGAGCGGCAGGCCGACCACATTGGTGTAGGAGCCGACGAATTTCACCGCGAAGGTGCCGGCGATGCCCTGGATCGCATAGCCGCCGGCCTTGCCGCGCCACTCGCCCGAGGCGAGGTAGGCGTCGATGTCCTGCTGGTTGAGGCGGCGGAAGCGCAGCCGTGTCTCCACCAGCCGCTGCCGGAAGGACTCGCGCGGCGTCACTAGGCAGACGCCGGTATAGACGCGGTGGTTGCGGCCCGAGAGCAGCCGCAGGCACTGCGCCGCCTCGTCGAGCAGTTCGGCCTTGGGCAGGATGCGGCGGCCGACCGACACCACGGTGTCGGCAGCGAGAATGAAGGCGCCCTTCAACTCGTCGTCGAGCTTCACCGCTTCCAGCGCCGCTTCCGCCTTGGCGCGGGCGAGGCGGGTCGCATAGGCGCGGGGCAGTTCGCCCCGTTTCGGCGTCTCGTCGATATCCGCGGGCTTCAGCGCATCGGGCTCGATCCCGGCCTGATTGATCAGCGCAAGGCGGCGCGGCGAGCCGGAGGCAAGCACGAATTTGGGGCGGCCGATCATCGGGTACTTCGCGGGGATTCTTGTGGCAGTTGCAGATAGTTGAGTAGCGGAAGGCCGGGATTTTCTCAACCACGACGGGATATCAGCCGTCGCCGACCCCCTGGCCGCCGAAGCGCTGCTTGATCCGCTCCATCAGCTGGTCGCGCACCGCCCGGTAGGCGTCGAGCCGCTGCTCGCGGCTGCCCTCGGTATTGGTCGGATCGTGGGTCGGCCAATATTCCACGTCGGCGGCCAGCGTCCGGGTCAGCTCCAGCGCCCGGTGGTGCGCCTGCGGCGACAGACTGATGATGAGATCGAAATTCATCCCCTCCCAGTCCTCGAGCTCTTCCAGCGTCATCGGCCGGTGCTTGGCGACGTCGATGCCGGATTCGTCCATCGCCGCGACCACGAATGGATCGAGCTCGCCCTTCTGCACGCCGGCGGAGGCGGAATAGATGCTGCGGCCGAACATCTGCTTGAACAGCGCCGCCGCCATCGGTGAGCGCACGGAGTTCAAACCGCAGACGAACAACACCGACTGCGGACGCTGTGAGCGCGCCGGGCCGGTCATGCGACGGAGCAGGCCATGTTCTGCTGGAAATACAGCCAGTTGTCATTGCCGGGCTTGACTCGGCAATCCATCTTTTTTTTCCAGAAGATGGATGCGCGGATCAAGTTCGCGCATGACGACGGCTGATTCTTGTAAAACATGGCGTGCTCAGCCCTTCCAATGCAGCACGCAGATCAGCGTGAACAGCCGGCGCGCGGTGTCGAAGTCGACGGCGATCTTGTTTTTCAAGCGCTCCATCAATTGCCGTGAACCGTCGTCGTGCAGCCCACGCCGTCCCATGTCGATGGCTTCGATCTTGTCCGGCGTCGCGGTGCGGATCGCGGCGTAATAGCTGTCGCAGATCAGGAAGTA
>JBQCFU010000606.1:0-4308 GCA_051958775.1 Pseudolabrys sp. | reverse complement strand
GCATCCGCGGTGCGGCCGGTTCGGCAGCTGAATAAGGTCTGTCGCTGAAAACCACGTCCGATTCACCATCGATTGTGCGGAAGCTTGGCGCCGCGGGTGCGGCCGGCGCGGCTGGAGGCGGCGGCGGGGCCGCCATGGCCTCGGTCAGATCTAGCACTTCCGCTTCGGATTTCTCCGGCTCGAACTCGGCCAGAACAGCGTCGATCTCGTGCTGCGGTTGGACAAGCGCTGCCGGCGGCTCGGGTACCGGACGCGGCGCTGGAGCCGCGGGTGCCGGCGGAGCAACCACGGCTGCCGGCTTCGGCGCTTCGGATGTCGCCTTGGCAGAATCGTCATCCGCTATGATGCGGCGGATGGAAGCCAAAATCTCTTCCATCGACGGTTCTTGCACTTTTGCCGGTTGCGTCATCGTCGCGTCCCTGTGCCGCAAGACCGCTGGCGCATGCTGCAAACGAATTGCGCCAGACGAATCAAACCACGTTCCGACGATCTTATACGCCTGCCCCCACAGGATGGGAGGCGGAATTACTCAGGGTGTTTCGCTGGCGCTCAGCGGCCGTCCGGCGTGCGCATGCCGAACCAGCTATCGCGCACCTGATGATAGTGCACGCGCGCATCATAGGTCGGGACGCGCAAGCCCAGCACCTGCGGCGCCAGTCGCCCGACCGACGACAGCAAGGCATAGGACGCGACAACGCGATCGCGCTGCGCCGTCACCAGCGCCACGCGCGCATTCACCAGTTCCTGCTGGGCGTTGAGGACATCAAGCGTCGTCCGCTGGCCGACACGGGCCTCTTCGCGCACGCCGTTGAGCGCGATCTCGGCGGCCTGCACCTGCGACTGCGTCGCTTCGATGTTGGCCTTTGCCGCCTCGAGCTGGCCCCACGACTGCACCGCAACCTGCCGGACCGAATCGCGCGCCGTGTCGAGATCAAGCCGGCGCTGCCCGAGCGTTTCCTTGGCCTGACGAATGGTCGAATACTCGGAGCCGCCCTGATAGATCGGCACCGAAACCTGACCGATGATCGAGGCCGAGAACGTCTTCAACTGGGTCGGGGAGCTTTCAAGCGCCTGCTGCGCACTGCCTTGCAGCGTCACGGTCGGCGCAAGCGCACCTTCGGCAACGCGGACCTGCAATTCGGCAACGTCAACACCGTGCTGGGCCGAAACGACGTTCGGATGACGCGCGGTCGCAACATTCACCACACCGGACAAGTCGTGCGGAGAGAATCGATCGACCGGACTTGCCGCTGTCAGTCCGCCAGGGTCGTTGCCGATCACCTGGCGATAGACCGCAGCCGAAGTCTTGTAGTTCGATTCGGCGGTCAGGACCTGCGACCGTCCGGACGCGAGACGCGATTCCGACTGGGCGACGTCAGTCCGCGTGACTTCGCCGACCTTGAAGCGATCACGAGTCTGGCGGAGCTGCTCGGTGAGCACCTCGACGTTACGGCGCTGAAGATCGAGAATCGCGCGATCGCGCAGCAGGTTCATGTAGGCCGTCGCGGCGTTGAGCAGCACGGTTTGCTCGGTGCTGCGCAAGGTCTCGCGCGCGGCGAACACGCTGCTCTCAGCCTGGCGCGTCCGATTCGCCGTCTGGAAGCCGTTGTACAGAGTTTGAGTCGCGGTGATGCCGACGCTGCTGGGCGTCATCGTCCCCGACTGCAGGATATATTGGTTCGACGTGGTCGAGGCTTTCGTCGTCGTATTCGTGAACTGTTCGCCGATGCTGCCCGAGGCGGTAATACGCGGACGATAGCCAGCCAGCGCTTGCGGCACGCCTTCATCGATGGCGCGCACATTGGCGCGCTGCGAGTTGAGTTGCGGGTTATTGGCGTAAGCAGCCGCCAACGCCGTTTCCAGCGTCTCGCCGCTCGCAGCCGTGCTGGCAACCACGGCCAGAGCCGTCACCGCCGACCCCAACCACAACATCTGTCGCAAGTGCTGGTGCATCCCACGCAACATCAAAAAACCGGCGCTAGCCGACATCAGCCGGCCCCCCTCACGGAACTTGGTGAACCATAAAGATGTCCACCGCAGTGCACACCCCTGAAACCGCCTCCCCCACAGAAACCTTGCCGGCGGCGTCTTTTGGGTCACACATTATAACGCAACTTCAGAGCGTTATAACGTACTTCAGAACGCGAAGGATGGAACTTTCGCAAAACCGGGCAATGCCGCGGCTGCGGCGTCAAACACCGGCCGTCCGGACATTTCAAGGCCATCCGTGCGAGAAAGCATCGCTTTGCTGCCCGGTCCCGTCCCGAGCACGCAGACCAGCCGTCCCCCGTCGCAAAGCTGGTCGCACAGCGCCTGAGGAAGCTCTTCGATCGCGCCGTTAATGACGATTACATCGTAGGGCGCACGCGCAGCCCATCCAGCCTCGAGCGGCCCCTGAACGATCTCCACCGGAGCGGACGCAACATCGCTCACAGTTTCGGTCGCCTCGCGCGCCAATGTCGAATCGAGTTCGAGCCCAACGACAGAGCCGGCGACATAGGACAACACTGCCGACGAATATCCGGTAGCGGTACCGACATCGAGCACGCGATCGGCTTCACCAACGCCGGCGATCTGCAGAAATTTGGCAAGCACCATCGGCTTCAGCAGACAGCGCGCGGGCATGCCTGTCGTCACCGGAACGTCGAGATCGAGATAAGCGATTCCGGCCCGTTCAGCCGGCACGAACCGCTCGCGCGGCACGGACAGGAAGGCGGAAATGATCCTCAGATCGGTCACGTCATTGGGGCGAATCTGGCCATCCACCATCATTCGCCGCGCGGTCGCGAAATCGAGCATCGAGCGCCTCAAGTCGTCCGGGAAACAGCGGCGTTGTGCGGCAAGCCTCATGAAAAGGCAAGCAACCGCCGCCTGAGGCGCGAAACCGCGGTTGTCGGCCCACGCCGGCTCCTATATAGCGACTGCCGGATGGCCACGTGGCGGAGTGGTGACGCAGCGGACTGCAAATCCGCGTACCCCGGTTCAATTCCGGGCGTGGCCTCCAGCTTCACAACAGCACCGGAACGCTTTGCAAAGCGTGCGGCGTTTGTTATGAGGCGCCCGCGCATTCCTCGGTAGCTCAGCGGTAGAGCATCCGACTGTTAATCGGATGGTCGCTGGTTCGAATCCAGCCCGAGGAGCCAATCTTTTCAAACAAAATCAAACACTTAGGAAGACAGCTAGATCCATAGCGTCTTGCTGGCACTCCGCGCGCCTTCCGCCAGAGCCTCCAGTTTTGCCCACATGATCGACGGATGCACCCGGCGATGGAACGGCCCCTGGGCGAATCCGCAGTCGGTTCCAGCGATGATATTCTCCCGCCCTACCAGACCGGCGAGCCGCACCAGCCGCTCGGCCACCAGTTCCGGGTGTTCGACGACATTTGTGGCGTGGCTGATCACCCCTGGGATGAGCACCTGCCCCGGCGCCAGCTTGGCGTCCTTCCACACGGTCCATTCGTGCTCGTGGCGCGGATTGGCGCCTTCGATGACGTAGGCCCCCACCTTCACCTTCAGAATCAGGTCGACGATTGATTTCAACGGCACGTCGCTGGTGTGCGGCCCGGGCCAGCTTCCCCAGCAGACGTGATAGCGGATGCGGTCCTGCGGTAACCCGGCGATGGCATGGTTGATCACCTCCACCTGCCGCTCCAGCCAACGCCGGTAATCGTCGAAACTCGCCGGCGGCACCATCCGGTCGAACGTCACCGCGTTGCGCGCATCATCGAGTTGCAGCAGAAAACCGGCATCGACGATCATCCTGTATTCCGTGCGCATCGCCTCGGCGATCGCCCACAAGAGCTCGTCGTCATTCTTGTAGAATTCGTTCTTTCGGTCGGGGATCACGCTCGCGGGCGCCGCGACCGGCAGGAATGCCTCCGTGGCCGGCGAGACTTTCAGCGCCGCCTTGAAATTATCGATGTCGCGCTGAAGCTCGGCCTGCCCCGTATACGTTACCGGACCCACGCAAACTGCTTCGATCGTAGTTGAAACGCCGTCGTGCGCGTCAAGCTCGGCGTAGAATGCGGCGAACCGTTCACGATCCGCACCGCGCTTGAACGGGTTGGCGCCGCCTTTGATCGGCCGGCGTTCAAATCCGCCCAGACGCTCCAGCGCGTATTGCGACCAGCTAATCGCCTTGCCGAACTCGCCGTCGCTGACCACGTCAATGCCGGTCGCCACCTGCTGACGCACAATCTCGGCAACGGATTGCGTCAAACAGCGTTCATAGGCCTGCTTGTCGTAAGGCTTGCCGCTTTGCCGGGCGCGCAGAAAAGTCTGCAGCGCCTCCGGGCGGATCAAGCTGCCG
>JBQCFU010000605.1:0-3937 GCA_051958775.1 Pseudolabrys sp. | reverse complement strand
AGGCGTCGCCGAGCATCGACTCGGCGAACAGCGCGCCAGCGAACACCAGCAGATAGACCAGGAAGAACAGGCCGGCCAGCAGGATCACCGACCGGCGCCGGTTCGACTGGATGTGCGTGTAGAGGCCGTAGGCGGCCATCGCTCAGGTTCCTGTCATCGACGCGCGGGTCACGCGCCGCGGGTCCATCAGAATTTCACGCTGGGAGCCTGATCGAGTTGCGCACGCGTCTCACCGAGATCGAAGAACGGCTGCGGATGGAAGCCGAGCGCGCCGGCGAAAAACGCGGCAGGGATCTGCTGGATGCCGGTGTTGTATTCCTGCACGGCATTGTTGAAGAACCGCCGCGACGCCGCGAGCTTGTTCTCGATGTCCGACAGTTCGGTCTGAAGCTGCTGGAAGTTCTGATTGGCCTTGAGGTCCGGATAGGCTTCCGACAGCGCGAACAGGTTTTTCAGCGCGCCGGACAGCATGTTCTCGGCGGCGACTTTCTGTTCCACGCCGGGCGCGGCGATCGCGGCGTTGCGCGCCTGCACCACGGCTTCGAGCGTGCCGCGCTCATGCGAGGCATAGCCCTTCACGGTTTCGACCAGGTTCGGAATGAGGTCGTGGCGCAGCTTGAGCTGGACGTCGATGTCCGCAAACGCCTGGTTGACGCGTTGCCGCAGGCCGACGAGCCCGTTGTAGACGGAGAACACCCACAATGCGACGACGACAATGACGCCAAGAATGATCCAGCCGGTGGTGGACATCCTGTCTCTCCTCTGAAGCCCCTGATTGGAAGCACAACCTAGCCGAGATGGCCGCCCTGGGGCAGACGCATCCCGGCCTTCCATCGGCTTTGTCGTGGACAGCCCGGGACAGGTTCAAAGCTTTTGGGGGCGCATGACCCAAGAAAAAACCCCAGGCGCGAGGCCTGGGGTTTGAGCCGTTCGGCTATCGGGGGGATTAGGGGGGAAGCCGCCCGGCTGATAACGACCCGATAACGCGCTCGTCCGCCCCCGGTTCCAGGGTTCGGACGATTTTCTTCGAATTATTTTTAATCGACCTTTAGACAACACCGGCGGTTGTCGTGTCGCCCCAGCGCAGCCTGCGGGCGGCGGCGTAGGCGGTCCGGTCACGGCGGGGCACCGCCACGTCGGCTAGTTCGCCGGTGGGCGTGCACAGCCGCAGCGCCACCGCCGCCTTGGTCAGCCGCGGTGTCGCCATCACCCGGCTATCGCGGGTTGTGGCTGGATGCCGGCTCACGGCGAGATAGCTGAACTTCTCGTCCTCATAAGGCACGTCCGCCTGCTTGATCTGGAGGTGGTCGCGCGACCGGGCGAGCCTCTGGGCAAAGTGACACCAGGCGGGCTCGACCATCGGGCAAGGCGCGGCGTGGGGGCAAGGCGCAAGAATATGAGCGCCGGCGGCGATCAGTTGCGTGCGGGCGGTGAGGATCCGCCGATAACCGTCCGGGGTGCCGGGCTCGACCAGCAGCAGCACGCCGGTGGTTTTCTCCCAGAGACGTTCGACCAGCCGGGCGGCGGCGGGCGCGTCGAGTTCGGCGATCACGTAGCTGGCGACGGCGAGATCGGCGGCGAAGACCGCGCCGAGGCCGGTCGCCGCATCACCCAGCCGGTAGGCGGCGTCGCGCAGCGCTGGCGATGTGGCCGCGAGACGCTGCGCGAGATCGCGCAGCGCCGGATTGGCGTCGAGCATTGCGATATTTTTGAGCGAGGGAAAAGCGGCGCTCGCCGCCCACGTCGCGGTGCCGGGACCGGCGCCGGCGTCGATCAGGCTCAGTGGCGCGAAGTCCGGCAGGGCCAGATCGATCGCTTCGAGGCAGGCCGACACGGCTGCATAGGTCGCGGGCATCCGCACCAGCGCATAAGCGAGCGCGTCACGCTCATCGGCGATGACCTGCGAGCCGCCGCCGCTGCGGTATGTGTCGGAGATGACGCCGGAGCGGCGCGCGGCGTCGGTGCGCGACAAGCCGTGGCTTTCGCGCGCCAGTGCAGCGATCAGTTCAGGCGGCAGGTCCGCGCGCATCAATTCCCACGCAGGACGTGAGGCTCAAGGCGGCCGAGCAGGTGCGGCCGCCGGCCCATCTTACGCCACGTCGCGGAACTTGGCGGCGGTTTCGAGGTCGACCGACACGAGCTGCGACACACCACGCTCCGCCATGGTGACGCCGAACAAGCGGTTCATGCGCGCCATTGTGATCGGATTGTGGGTGATGATGACGAAGCGGGTGTCCGTCATCTTGGTCATCTCGGTGAGCAGATCGCAGAACCGTTCGACGTTGTGGTCGTCGAGCGGTGCGTCGACTTCGTCCAGCACGCAGATCGGCGCCGGATTGGTGAGGAACACCGCGAAGATCAGCGCCATGGCTGTCAGCGCCTGCTCGCCGCCGGAGAGCAGCGACAGCGTCGCCGGCTTCTTGCCGGGCGGCTTCGCCAGGATTTCGAGGCCGGCTTCCAGCGGATCGTCGCTCTCGATCAGTTGCAGCTCCGCGCTGCCGCCGCCGAACAGTTGCGTGAACAGCTTCTGGAAATGCGCGTTGACCGTCTAGAACGATGCCAGC
This sequence comes from Pseudolabrys sp., assembly GCA_051958775.1. Taxonomy (GTDB): domain Bacteria; phylum Pseudomonadota; class Alphaproteobacteria; order Rhizobiales; family Xanthobacteraceae; genus Pseudolabrys. The sequence goes on along the minus strand of JBQCFU010000605.1, from coordinate 1,373 downwards.
AGGCTCTCGCGGGCCTCGCGGTTGAGGCTCTGGATGCCGAGGCGGAGTTTCCTGATTGCCTCGACCAGATCGTCGCGTTCGGTGGTCAGCTTGGTATGCTGCTCGTCGACCTCGCGCGCTTCTTCCTCGGCGCGCAGATTGACCGCGCCGAGCCGCTCGCGCTCGCGGCGCAGACGGTCGAGCGTGGCTTCGACGTCGGCAGCGTCCGGCAGCACGTCCCCTTCGGTGAGTTCCGCCAGCGGCGCGACGCCGTCCGGCTCGACTTCGAGCACTTCGTGGATTTCGCGCGCCACATCGGTGAGACGGCGGCGCGCACCTTCGAAGCGCTCTTCGGCGCGGGCGAGGTCTTCGCGCGCAGCGCCCATGGCTTCGAGCGCAGCGCGGGCGTCGCGATCGGCCTGCGCCAGCGCCTCTTCGGCGGCGGCGAGCTTATCGGCTTCGGCACGGCGCTCGCTCTCGGCGATCTCGATTTCGCTGATCAGCGCGACGCGCTTTTCCTCGAATGCTTCCGGCGCATTGGCGAGCGTGGTGCGCTCGGTGGTCGCTTCGGCAATGCGGGTCTCGAGCGTTGCGATCTGGCCCGCCGCGCCGTCCTTGCGCGTGGTCCATTCGGTCTGGTCGGCGCCGATCGCCTGGAGGCGGCGGTCGGCAAGCTCGGCCTCGCGGGCGATCGCCTGCGCTTCGGCGCGCACTTCGGCGAGGCTCGAGCGGCGCACCGCGATCTCGTCGCGCACTTCGGAGAGGCGGGTTTCGAGGTCGATCGCCGGCGGCAGATCGGTGAGCGCCGCATCGGTTTCGCTGCGCGCGGCAACCGCTTCGTCGCGGGTCGCGGTGAGGCGGGCGCTCGCTTCGGTCAGCGCCGACAGACGCGCTGCGTGGCGGTTCAATTCGCGCTCGGCCGCGTCGTGCCGGTCGCGTGCCGCGTTGGCGTCGTGCTGGCGGTCGCGGTTGGCGGAGCGCGCAGCGCTTTCCGCGGCGGCAGCGTCCTGCACGGCCTGACGCGCGGCTTCGACGGCGTTGCGCTTCTCTTCGAGGTCGAGGCGCGCGTCTTCCAGCTCGGTTTCGATCTCGGCGAGACGATTACGCTCGGCGAGGCGTCGGGCTGCGCCGGTCGGCGCGTGCGCGGCGGCGGCGAAACCGTCCCAGCGCCACAGATCGCCTTCCACCGAGACGAGCCGCTGGCCGGTCTTGAGGTGCTTTGCGAGCTGCGGACCCTGCGCGCGATCGACGATGCCGATCTGGGCAAGACGGCGCGCCAGTTCCTGCGGCGCGACCACGAACGACGACAGCGGCTTCACGCCCTCCGGCAGCGCCGGATCGGCCGGATCGACTGCCGCGCCGCCCCAGTGGATCGGCGAAGAGGTGTCGACCGG
>JBQCFU010000604.1:0-2275 GCA_051958775.1 Pseudolabrys sp. | reverse complement strand
ATTCTGCACGCTGAGCACTGGGCTGTGCGTCGCCGTCTGCTGAGGCGCGCGCGGTGGTCGCGCCGGCGCGTCGACCACCGGGCGCGGTTTCGGCCGCGGCAGCAGCCGCTTGAACATCAAGACGACGCCGCCGCGCGCTTTTTGCAGCAGCACGATGAACAGCACGCCGAACACGACGACTTCGAGTTGCGCGCTGTAGCGGGTGAAAGCCGGCAGTACGTCCTGCAGGATGTTCTTGATCAGCGTGACGATGGCCGAGCCGATCACCGCGCCGACGATCTGTCCGGCGCCGCCGACCAGCGCCATCAGAAGGAGTTCGATGCCGGCGCGCACGTCGAACGGCGCGGGGCCGACGTAACGCTGTACGTGTGCGTAGAGCCAGCCGGACAGGCCGGCGAGCACGCCGCCGAGCACGAATACCGCGAGCCGCATGCGGAACGCGTTGATCGCCAGGCTTTCCACCAGCGCGGTGCCGCCGCGCAGCGCGCGGATCGCGCGGCCCTGCCGGGAATCGAGCAGGTTGCGGCAGAGAAGCATCGCCAGGCCGAGCACGATCCAGCAGAAGTAGTAGGCAGCGGTCGTGCCTTCGAACGAAATCGGGCCGAGGCTGATGGCGGGAATGCCCGACAGGCCGCTGTAGCGGCCGAGCATGTCGAGGTTGCCGAACAGGAAGAAGATCGCGATGCCCCAGGCGATGGTGCTGAGCGGCAGGAAATGTCCGCTGAGCCGCAGCGTCGCCGCGCCAAGCACGGTCGCGACCACGGCGGTCATGGCGATCGACAGCAGGAGACCGATCCACGGCGAGCCGCCCTGCGTCGCGGTGTACCAGGCGGTGGCATAGGCGCCGATGCCGACGAACGCCGCTTGCCCGAACGATGTGAGTCCGCCGACGCCGGTGAGCAGAACGAGGCCGAGCGTCGCCATGGCGTAGATGGCGATGTAGTTCAGCAGCGTGATGGTGAAGCTGCCGAACAGAAACGGCGCGACCGCCAGGAAGGCGATGGCGACGACGAAGAGAAGGCGCGTGATCGCCGGCATCAGACCTGGCCCTCGCTCTCTTCTTCCTCGATCTCTTCCTCGACGCCAGTATGCGAGGTGAAGGACTGCCAGATGAGGATCGGGATCAGCGAGGAGAACACGATCACTTCCTTGAGCGCGCTATCCCAGAACGACGCGAAGCTCTCGAAGATGCCGACCAGGATCGCGCCGACGGCCGTCGCCGGATAGCTGACGAGACCGCCGATGATGGCGCCGACGAACGCTTTCAGGCCGATCAGGAAGCCGGAGTCGTAATAGAGCGTGGCGATCGGCCCGATCAGGATGCCGGAGATGGCGGCGAGCAAGGAGGCAATCAGGAACGCCGTGGCGCCGGTGGTCGACGGCAAGATGCCGACGAGGCGCGCGCCGACACGGTTCACCGCCGTGGCGCGCAGCGCCTTGCCGATCAGCGTGCGCTCGAACACGAGATAGAGGAGGAAGCTGAACACCGCCGAGGAGACGACGATCAGGATGCTCTGGCCGGAAATGGTCAGCGCGCCGAGGTCGAAGAAAGCGCGGGTCATCGGCTCGGTGCGGAAGCCTTCGGGTCCAAAATACAGCAGCGCCAGACCCGACATGGCGAAGTGCACGGCGACGGCGACGATCAGCAGCACCAGCACCGAGGCATCCGCCAGCGGGCGGAAAGCGATGCGATAGAGAAGCGGCGAGATCGGCAGCACCACGGCGATGGTAAGCAGCGTGGCGAGCCACATCGGCAGTGCATGCATGGACGCGAAATATACCACGGCCGCCGGCAGGAGCGGCAGCACGGCATAGAACAGCAGCGCGCGGGGAATGCGGTGGGCGTCGCCTTGACGGGCGAGTGTGTAGACTTCCATCGCGGTGGCGATGGCCGCGAGGGTGAGCACCAGCCAGACGGTGCCGGGCATTTGCCCGAGCTGCAGCGCGGCCAGCGTCAGCGCCGCGTAGCCGACCACGTCGCCGAACGGCACGAAGATGACGCGCGTGACCAGGAAGATCAGCACGATGCCGAGGCCGACCAGGACGTAGATGGCGCCGGTGGAAATGCCGTCTTGAACGAGAAGGAGGGCGATTTCCGGCGTCACGGCGACACGGGAAGGGCGTCCGCGATCCGCGTTACTGCAGCAGCGTCCATTTGCCTTTTCGCAGCGGGACGAGAACGCGCGCGCGCGCGTCGACCCCGAAGAACTCGCCCGGCTTGAAATTGTAGACGGCGTGGGTGCCGGTGACGTCTTTCGTCGTTTCGATCGCATCA
>JBQCFU010000603.1:0-4907 GCA_051958775.1 Pseudolabrys sp. | reverse complement strand
GCTCGGCATCGATTACGAGATGGCCGGCAAGGACCTGATCGATTCCGTCAAGCTGTCGGGTCAGATCTGCAAGGCGCTCGGCGGCACGCCGCCGGAAGGCTTCAATTACGAGCTGTTCCTCGACGAGAAGGGCCAGAAGATCTCCAAGTCGAAGGGCAACGGCCTGACCATCGACGAATGGTTGCGCTACGCCTCGCCGGAATCGCTGTCGCTGTTCATGTATCGCGAGCCGAAGGCGGCGAAGCGGCTCTATTTCGACGTAATCCCGCGTCACGTCGACGAGTACCAGCAGTTGCTCGACGGCTATTCGCGTCAGGATTCGCGCCAGCAGTTGAGCAATGCCGTCTGGCACATCCACGGTGGCAAGCCGCCGCAGGTGGACATGCCGATCTCGTTCCAGATGTTGTTGACGCTGGTGTCGTCGTCGAACGCGGAAAATGCCGAGACGCTGTGGGGCTTCATCGGTCGCTATCGGCCGGGCGTGACGCCGCAGACGCATCCGAAGCTCGACGCACTGGTCGGCTACGCGATCCATTACTTCCGCGACTTCGTGTTGCCGCACAAGAAATTCCGCGAGGCGACCGAGCAGGAGCGGGCCGCATTGCAGGACCTGCGCGACGCGCTGTCACAGCTTTCGGCGGAGACCGATGCCGGTGCGATTCAGGACGTGGTCTACGAGATCGGCCGCCGCGAGCCGTTCCTCGATCATGCCAAGAAGGCGAAAGACGGCCGCCCCGGCGTGTCGCTCGACTGGTTCAACATGCTCTATCAGGTGCTGCTCGGGCAGGAGAAAGGCCCGCGCTTTGGCTCATTTGCTGCGGTCTATGGCCTCGACAACACCATCGCCATGATCGACGGCGCGCTGGCGCGCACGACCTAAAGCGGTTTCAAGGGAAGTGGGCCCGGTTCGCGGGACGAAAACGCGATAATGGAAGACTCCGAGTTGAGCCGTCGTTATTGAAATAAAAATGGCCGGGACATCCCGGCCATTTTTGCTTTGGCGTCTACGCGTGTGTGCGCGGTCAGGTGAACATCTCGATCCGGCCCCGGAGATCCATCAGCCCGGTCTCGACCTTGAGCTTCGGTAGCCGTTCGCCCATCTGCTTGCGGAACAGGCCCATCGCCTCGCGGTGGGTCTCGGTTTCTGCCTGCCGGGTCGCGACCTTCGCCTCGCCATAGGCGATCTTTGCCGCACCACAGTCGCGATGATCGATGGCGATCACGCGTTTGATGTTGTGCAGTTGCACCGACGCCTCGACATTGTCCCAGTAGGTCTTGTGCCAGTCCTTGAACGCGTCGGCGACCACGCCGATTGCGGCGCCGGCGCTGATGAACTTGCTGAACTTGCCGGTGAGGTGCCGGCGCGTGGTGTAGCGGTGCATCGGCTCCTGCAGACGCGGATCGATGCAGCCGACGACCATGGCTTCGTAGTTGCCGCTGGCGGCAAGCGCGAACGACGGCATGGCGGCCGCGAGCCCGGCCGCGCCGGCGCCGAGCAGGAAATGGCGGCGGTCGAATCGGCGCGCCAACAGGTCGCCGCAACAGGCGCAGGAAGTCTGGAATTGCATGGATATGTCCCCCCGAAGTGACGAGGACATCCTAGCCGTGCGCCGTGAGTCACGCCATCGGTGCGTGCGAAATTTACGTGGCTGTTATGGCGCTGGCGTCTCTGCGGGCAGTCCGTATCGGTTACTGGCTCGCCCAGACGATGCGGGCGATCCACAGCACGTCGGACATCGGCAGGGTGCGGTCGGCATGTTCGCGATTGAGCGAGACCAGTTCGAGCGTCTTGCTGGTCTTGCGCTTGAGCTCCTTGACCATCACTTCGCCGTTCTTGGTCTTGACCACGACCCGGTCGCCCTTGCGAACGGGCGCCTCCGGCGACACCAGGATGATGTCGCCCTTGCGATAAGCGGGCTTCATCGAGTCGCCGGAAATCTCCAGCGCATAGGCATGGGCGTCATTGACCGCCGGGAACGAGACCTCGTCCCAGCCCTTGCCGACCGGGAAGCCCGCATCGTCGAAATAGCCGCCAGAGCCGGCCTCGGCGAAGCCGATCACCGGCACCGCCTGCGCCGCGCCGCGGTTGCTGTCGCCGATCAGCGACAGGAACATGCTGACGCTGATGCCGGTGGCGTCGAGCGACTTCGCGACCGATTCGGTCGACGGCCAGCGGGCGCGGCCTTCCGGCGTGACGCGCTTCGATTTGTTGAAAGTGGTGGGGTCGAGACCCGCCTTCTTGGCGAGGCCGGACGGCGACAGACCGGCGCGCGCGGCGAGGCGGTCGAGGGCGGTCCAAATTTGCGCGTGGGTGAGCATCGATGACGGCATGGCGGTCCCGGTGCGGTGGCCGGCGCCCCGTTGCGGGGCGCGCTCGGCGAATCATTGTTGTGAACAGTAAACGATAGCTAGGAATTATAGCCTCTATTTGCCCCCGTCCAGCCTCTTTCTCTATACCGCTGCCAGTGCCGCCTTCGGGCGGTTGTGAGTCGCCGAAAGGGGAGTATCACGGCGGTGATGGGACTGTTTGGCCGGCTGGCGCGTCCGCTGTTGCGCGCCTTCGATCCCGAGGATGCCCATGTCCTGGCGATCCGCGGTCTGAAGCTTCTGCCGCCGCGCAGTCCGGCCGAGGACCCGCCGGAACTGGCGACACGGGCCTTTGGCCTCAATTTTCCCAATCCGGTCGGCATTGCGCCGGGGTTCGACAAGAATGCCGAGGCGGTCGACGGCCTGTTCCGGCTCGGTTTCGGCTTCGTCGAGATCGGTACGGTGACGCCCCGGCCGCAGCCGGGCAATCCGAAGCCGCGCCTGTTCCGGCTCGAAGCCGACGAAGGCGTGATCAACCGGCTGGGTTTCAACAATGACGGGCAGGCGGCGGTGCTGGCGCGGCTCGCCGCGCGCGCCGATCGCGGCGGCATCGTCGGCGTCAATGTCGGTGCCAACAAGGATTCGCTCGACCGGACCGAGGACTATGTGAAGCTGATCGAGGCGTTCGCGCCGATCGCCAGCTATTTCACGGTCAACATCTCGTCGCCGAACACGCCGGGTTTACGCAATCTCCAGCAGGCCGATGCGCTCGACGATCTCCTGGCGCGCACGATCGGCGTGCGCGACCGCGTCAGTCGCGATGCCGGGCCGGTGCCGCTGCTGCTCAAGATCGCGCCCGATCTGACGCTCGCCGAACTCGACGATGTGGTCGGCATCGCCCGCAAGCGCCGGGTCGACGGCATGATCGTCAGCAACACGACGATCACGCGTCCGGCGCTGCTGCGGCAGCGCGACAAGGCAGGCGAAGCCGGCGGCCTGTCGGGCAAGCCGCTATTCCGCCTGTCGACGCGCATGCTGGCGGAAACCTATGTACGGGCCGAGAGCGCGTTCCCTCTGATCGGCGTCGGCGGCATCGATTCCGGCGCGACGGCGATCGCCAAGATCAAGGCCGGCGCGACGCTGGTCCAGGTCTATAGCGGCCTCGTGTACAAGGGCGTCGGCCTCGTCGGTGACATCAAGCGCGATCTCGCATCGGCGGTGCGACGTGGCCGCCGTACCTCGCTGCACGCGCTGGTCGGCACCGATGCCGCGACCATGACGGCGGAGAGCTGGCCCGTTTAAAGCATGATCCCGAAAAGTGGGAACCGGTTTTCGGAAAAGATCATGCTCAAATAAAAAAGATGACCTGACTGTGCGGAGTTATACCGCAAAGGTCCGGCGCGCCAGCGCCGGATAGCGTGCCGCCTGCAGCGCGCCGCGCGCGAGATAGAACGTCAGCAGCGCAACCCACAGGCCGGTATTGCCGAGCGGATGCGCGATCCACCACGCGGCGAAATAAAGCGTGAGCGCAAGGATCATCAGGTTGCGCATGTCGCGCGCCCAGGTGACGCCGATATAGATGCCGTCATAGGCGAAGGCGAGCGCGCCGCAGGCCGGGGTCAGGACCGCGAGCCAGAGGAAGATGCACGCCATGTCGCGCACATCGGCGCTCGCCGTCATCGCGTCGATCAGCGCCGGGCCGCCGAGTGCGAACACCGCGCTGGTGGCAAGCCCGCAGGCGAGGCTCCACCCGATAATCAGCTTCACCGCGCGGGCGAACGCCGGACGGTTACGCGCGCCGTAAGCGCGGCCGCAAAGCTGTTCCGCCGCATTGGCCATGCCGTCGAGGAAAAACGCGCCGATCAGCGTGAAATTGTGCAGCACCGCATTGGCGGCGAGCGTCACGTCGCCGGCGCGTGCGCCTTGCGCACTGAAGAACAAAAACACCGCCACCAGCGCCGCCGTGCGGATGAAGATGTCGCGGTTGACCGCGAGCATGCGCATCAGCTTGGCGCGATCGAACAGCGCATGGCGCGGCATGTCGAGTCGCCCGCCGAGCTACCACGCCAGAGCGAGGCCGACGCCCAATCCCGATCCCTCGGCGATGACGGCCGCGAATGCCGCGCCGGCGACGCCGCCGTCGAGCACGAGCACGAACAGCACCGTCAGCAGGATATCGACGACATTGATGACCATCTGCACCGCAAGCGCGAGGCGCGGATGGTTGAGCCCGACCAGCCAGCCGAGCATCACATAATTGCCGAGCGCGAACGGCGCCGACCACAGGCGGATCGCGAAATAGAGACCGGCCGCGTCATTGACCGCGGCGCTGCCGCCCATCAGCCACAGCACGCCGGCGGCGAGCGGCATCTGGATCGCCAGCAACACGGCGCCGAGCACGATCGCGATCAGCAATGCGCGACCGAGCACGGCGCGCTGTTCGGTGGTGTCGCCGGCGCCGAGCGCCTGAGCCGTCAGGGCGACGGTGCCCATGCGCAGGAAACCGCATAGCCAGAACAGGCAGTCGAACACCAGCGATGCCATCGCCACGCCGCCGAGCGCGGCAGCGTCGCCGAGCCGGCCGATCGCGGCGGTGGCGA
>JBQCFU010000602.1:0-4741 GCA_051958775.1 Pseudolabrys sp. | reverse complement strand
GCCGGTGCGCGCCGCGCCGCCGCCGGAGCCCGAACCCGAGGAAGATGACGACGTTCCCGATGATGCCGTCGTGCCGGGACGGGGCTCCGCGCCGGCGACACGTCCGGCCTATACGCCGCCGGTGGCTGCCTCGCCCCGCGTGCCGCAGATCCCGCAGCTCGGTCCACCGAAGGGACTCTTTACCGGCAGCGCGACGCCGGTTGCCGTCACGCCGGCAGCGACGCTCGCCTGTCCGATCGTGTCGGCACTCGACCAGTGGGTCTCGAATACGGTGCAGCCGGCCGCGCATCGCTGGTTCGGTCAGCCGGTGGTCGAGATCAAGCAGATCTCCGCCTATTCGTGCCGCGGCATGAACGGCCAGCCCGGTGCGCGCATCTCTGAGCATGCATTCGGCAATGCGCTCGATATCGCCGCGTTCGTTCTCGCGGACGGACGCCGGGTCGTCGTGAAGAAGAACTGGAACGGCACGCCGGAAGAGCAGGCCTTCCTGCACGACGTGCAGGGCGGCGCGTGCGAGACCTTCACCACCGTGCTCGCGCCGGGGTCGAACAAATATCACTATGACCACATCCATGTGGATCTGATGCGGCGCGCCAGCCGGCGCCTGATCTGCCAGCCGGCAGCGATCGACGGGCGCGTGGCCTTTGCGCGCGCGCAGAGTCGGTATGCGGGTCGCAACGGCGGCGATCCCGGCATCACCGGCTCGATCAAGCAGCTTGTCGAGAAATATGCGATCGCCGGCGAAGACGGCGTATTTGACGACGACGACGTGCCGTCAGTGTCGAAGAAACGCTTCAGCCACCAGACCCGCAAATAGGATCAGTCCGGCGTCGCGGTTCGACTTGAACACCCGCAGGCACAGCGCCGGATCGTCGATGTCGAGGCGCATCACCTGCCAGCCGAGATGCACGGCGAAGGCGGCGAGCGCGATGCCCGAGATGATACCGCCACCGGCCATCCAGATGGCGGTGCCGATCAGCACCACGGCGGCGCTGTAGAACACCATGAGCATCTGCCGCGTCGTTTCGCCGAACAGCAGCGCGGTCGACTTGATGCCAATCAGCGCGTCGTCTTCGCGGTCCTGATGCGCATAGATGGTGTCGTAGGCGATCACCCAGGAGATCGAGCCGGCATAGAGGATCAGCGCCGGCGCATCGAGGCGCCCGAACACGCAGGCCCAGCCTTGCAGGGCGCCCCATGAGAAGGCGAGCCCGAGGCCGATCTGCGGCCAATAGGTGAAGCGCTTCATGAACGGGTAGACGGCGACCACCGCGAGCGAGGCGATGCCGCAGGCGACGGCGAAGGCATTGAACTGCAGCAGCACCACGAGGCCGACCAGCGCCTGCGCGACCAGCCAGAGATAGGCTTGCGTGACGCTGACCTGTCCCGACGGGATCGGCCGCGAACGCGTGCGCTCGACGCTGCCGTCGAGATCGCGATCCACCAGATCGTTCCAGGTACAGCCGGCGCCGCGCATGGCGAACGCGCCGATGAAGAACAGCACGACCAGCCAGAGATCGACACGCTGCCCCGCCGCAAGCGCGGCGATGCCGGCGGACCACCAGCACGGCATCAGCAGCAGCCAGGAGCCGATCGGACGGTCGAGGCGGGAGAGGCGGAGATAAGGCCGAGTGGCCGCGGGGGCGAGGCTGTCGACCCAGTTGCCGGTCGCATCGGCGACGCGGCCGGCACTGTCGGTCATTGGGTGCGGCCGAGCGGCGTGCCCGTCAGGGTATCGAAGGTGCCGCGGCCGGTTCGCACATTGCTGGAACTGGTGGTCGGCGCGCTCAGCGCATCACTCAGGGTCGGAGCAGCGGGGCGACCGCCGCCAACGCCGCCGCCCTGCGCGGCAACCTTGCAGACCTGGGTGCGGATTTTCAGGGTCTGCTCGTGGTTCTTGCCAAGCTGGTCGACGATCTGTTGCGGGATGCCACACCAGGGTCCCTGGTCTTTGGCGAATTTCACGAACTTGGCTTCGGAGATGACCATCTCCTTGAACAGGCCGCAGGCCTCCTGCGGTGAAGCCTTGCGTTTGCTGGCTGCCTGGATCGCCGCGGCTCGCTTACCGGTGGCGTCGCGCAGCGCGATGAATTCCTTGAGGCAGGGCGGCTCTTGCCCTGGCGGCGGTCCGCCAGCCCCTTGGGGAGCCTGTGCCTGGGGAGCAGGCGCTGGAGCGGCCTGTTGCGCCGCTGCCGGCGTCATCGCCAGCGGCAGGGCCGCGGCGGTGAGCAAAAGGGCCGGAACAAGGGTCCGGACAACGGTCATGGCAAATCCTTCCGATTCAAGGCTGTCGGCGGCCAATATAGCCGCAGATTGTCGGGACGAAAGCAGCCGATCGCCGGTAGCAACCCGATAAATCCGGCGAGAACGGGGCGGGTCCGCAGCATCTTGGCACGCCGAGGGTAGGGCTCTATGCCTCATCGGGTTCCGGCCGGCCGTTTCGGTCGTCCCGCCACCCTTAAAGACTGCCCGCCCGATGCCTCGATACGACTTCCGCAGCCCCCGTCTGTTTGTCAATGCGCCGCTCACGGCGGGCGCGGCCGTGCCGCTGGCGCGCGAGCAGGCGCATTATCTAGGTAACGTGCTGCGGCTCGGCGCCGGCGATCCGGTGCTGGTGTTCAACGGCCGCGACGGCGAATGGCAGGCGACGCTCGCGGGCGGCAAGAAGCTCTCCGGTTTCACCGTGGCCGAGCAGGCGCGGACGCAGCCCGCAGCGGGCGACGTGCATCTCCTCTTCGCGCCGCTCAAGCATGCGCGGCTCGATTACATGGTGCAGAAGGCGGTCGAACTCGGCGCGGCGCGGCTCGTGCCGATCCTGACGCGGCATACCCAGGTGGCGCGCGTCAATCTGGAACGCATGCGCGCCAATGCCATCGAAGCGGCCGAACAGTGCGGCGTGCTCGCCGTGCCGGACGTGTCAGAGCTGGTGTCGTTTGCATCGCTTACCTTTGCGCCGGAACGGCTGGTGGTGTTCTGCGACGAAGCGGCCGACGTGACCGATCCACTGGCGGCGTTGCGCGCCGCCACGAGTGCCGCCCTGCCGCCGGTGGCGGTGGTGATCGGGCCGGAGGGCGGGTTCACCGAGGAAGAGCGGGCGCAGCTGCTGCGCGCGCCTTCGGTGGTGCGGCTGGCGCTCGGCCCGCGGATCCTGCGGGCCGACACCGCGGCCGTCGCGGCGCTGACGGTGGTACAGGCCGTGCTGGGCGATTGGCGCGGATAAGCCTTGGCTGCGCGCCAGATCCACGGGATCAGTTGCGCATATCCCGGAACGTCAAGCGGCGCGTATCTGGCTGGCGAATTGCTGCGCGTTAGTCTGCAGCGTCCCAGCCTGACGGGTGAGCTGGGCGACGGCATCCCGCATCGCCTGCGCGCCATTGCGGGTGTGGCCCGCGAGTTCGCTCACATCGGCGATGGTGCCTTCCCCCTCTCGGGTCCGTTCCGCTGCGCCGGTCACCGTCGTCGCGATGGCCGACGTCGCGGTGGTCTGCTGATGCACGGCGCCGGTGATGGCGGTCGACAAATGTTCGATCTCGGCGATGCCGTCGAATGTCGCGGTGGTCGTCTCGCGTACTTCGGTGGCGCTCTGACGCATCGAGGCGGTTGTCGATCTGATCTGCGTCAGTGCATTGGTGGTCTGTTCGGCCAGAAGTTTCACTTCCTGCGCCACCACGGAGAAGCTGCGGCCCATTTCGCCGGCGCGGGCCGCTTCGATCGCGGCGTTGAGCGCGAGCAGATTGGTCTGCCGGGCGATGGCGGCAATGATCAGCACAACGCTGTCGACATCGTCGACTGCCTCGCCGAGCATTCCAGCCTGGTCGCGCGCAGCATGGGCATCGCGGCTCGCACGCGTGACGATATCCGACGCCGTCACCGCGTTGGTGCGAATATTGTCCATGGCGCTCGAGAGTTCATCGAGCGCTCCGGCCACCGTGTCGGCGATCTGCGTTGTCTCGCTGGCAATCAGCGTCGCGCCTTGCGCGTGGTTGTCCGAGCGGTTTGCCGTCTCGCTCATGGTGATGGCGGATTGGTCGAGCGCCGTCGCTGCACGCGCCAGCGCGGCTGCGATACCAAGAACCTGTTTCTCGAACGCATCGGCGATCGCGGTGAGGGTGGCCCGCCGGTCCCGCGCCGCGTGTTCGCGTGTCAGCGCCGCGGATTCCTCAGCGGCTTTTAGTGCAATGCCGTTGTCGCGAAAGACGCTGACCGCACGCGCCATGGCGCCGACTTCGTCGCGCCGGTGCATCGCTTCGATCGTTGTGTCGAACGAGCCTCGCGCCATCGCTGTCATCACGCTTGTCAGCCGCTTCAACGGCTGCGCGATGGACCACTGGGTAGCGGCGAGCGCCAACGCCAGTGTCACGGCGGTGCCGATCAGCAGCGCGACCAGAATGGCGCGCATGGTCCAGGCCCGGGACGCGGCGGATTCGTCGAGAACCGACTGGGCCTCGGCGCCGAGAAGATTGATCAGGCGGTCCATATGGAAGATCGCATCGGACTGCGCCGGATCGAACCGCAACTCGAGCAGTTTTTGCGCCTTGCCGAGATCGCCGGCAAAAATTTCGGTCTGCACCTCGGTTGCGATCTGATGGACCAGATCGAGCTTCTGGCCGATCAGCGCGGCGTCGTCGGAACGCTGTGGGAAATGCTGCAGCAGATTGTTCGCGGAAAGACGGGCCGCCTTGAATTCGTTGTCGAGCTCGGACCGCGCCGCTGGCTGATCCGCCTGCGCGTTGATCGCGAA
>JBQCFU010000601.1:0-2120 GCA_051958775.1 Pseudolabrys sp. | reverse complement strand
GAAGCTGTCGAATTCGTCGTGATCGTGCGGCGTTCCATCCTCATGCTCCAGCTCGTGATGCGATTTGCGGTTCGCGATATCGCCTTCCGTGCCGATGCCGAGGCCGAGCAGGACGGCGGCCGGCACGTCGCCGTTCCTGGCTTCGATGATCGTCGGCTTGCGGGCCGTGCGCGAGGCAACCTCGGCGCGGACGCGGCCGAGCCCGTCGACATCGATCAGATCGGTCTTGTTGAGCACGATCAGATCGGCACAGGTCAGCTGATCCTCGAACAGTTCCTCGATCGGGCTTTCATGATCGAGCGAGTCGTCCTCGACGCGGGCGGCCTCGACGGCGTCGTGATCGTCGGCGAAACGACCGGCCGCAACGGCCGCGCTATCGACGACGGTAATGACACCGTCCACCGTCACGTGGGTGCGGATGTCAGGCCAGTTGAAGGCGGCGACCAGCGGCTGCGGCAGCGCAAGGCCAGAGGTCTCGATGACGATGTGATCCGGGCGCGCGTCGCGCTCCAGCAGTTTCGTCATGGTGGGGATGAAATCGTCGGCCACGGTGCAGCAGATGCAGCCATTGGTCAATTCGATGATATCGTCTTCGGTGCAGTTCTCCGCGCCGCAACCCTTCAGCACGTCCCCATCGACGCCGAGATCGCCGAATTCGTTGATGATCAGCGCGATCTTCTTGCCGCCGGCGTTCTGCAGGAGGTTGCGGATCATCGTCGTCTTGCCGGCTCCTAGGAAGCCGGTGATGACGGTGGCGGGAATCTTTTCCTGGTTCATATGGATCAACCCTTCATTTTCAGCGGGAGGCCCGCTGCGATAAGATAAACTTCGGCACTTGCCGCCGCGGCCATCTGGTGCAGGCGGCCGGCATGATCGCGAAATTCTCGCGCCATGCGATTCTCCGGCACGATTCCCAAGCCTACCTCGTTGGACACGAGAACGAGCCGCGATCGTGCGGTCGGCAGAAATTGAGTGAGCGCCGCAAATTCCGCCGCCATGTCACGCTCCGCCATCATCAGATTGGTCACCCAGAGCGTCAGGCAGTCGACAAGCACCGCCCGCCCCTCGGCGTCGATCGCGGCAAGTTGCGCCACAAGATCGATCGGCTCCTCATGCGTCTGCCAAAGGTTGCCGCGGTCGGCACGATGCTGAGCGATGCGCTCGCGCATCTCGTCATCCCACGCCCGCCCGGTCGCCACATAGTGACGTTCCAGCCCCATGTCCGAAATCAGGGATTCGGCAAACCTGGATTTGCCGGAACGCGCGCCGCCGAGGACGAAAACTGCTTGGGAAGCTGAAGACGACATCCGCTATTGCCGCTCCCACGCAAAAGCGAGGCTCGTCGGCATCAAGCCGATACCGGAAAACGGGCGCCTACACGCCGAAAACTCGTCTTGCGCCATGACAACCTCCGTGCTGGCAGCGGGACTGACGTCCCAGGACAGGCTCTGCGCCCGGCACGCATGGCAGGTCTCCTGGCTCGCGGATAAGGCGCTGCGACGGGGGCGGACCGAAATCGGTCGCCCCAGTCGTACGCCGGCGGATCTTTCTCGCCTTCCCGGCAACGCATCATGAAAAGGCGGACGATTCGTAGAACAAGAGGCGTCCAGCCCCGGTTGATCATGATGCCACGCCAGTGGCTTTTTCAATTTGTGCCTGCCTCGCCCCGTTCGCCCCATGCGAACCATCGACGGAGTAGGATTCAAACCGAACGAAAGACCCTGACCGCTCTACAGTCGCGGGGTCGGCTGTGATGAGAACGCCCGGATTGGGTCCGTCCCTACACATTCCCTTTTCATCCCATGCGGCAGATCGCCGCTCGGGAACCATTCGTTATGCCGGCAATGATTAGGCCTTCACTTGCGTCAAGTCAATCAACGGTACGGATGCGACCTTAGCCGTCCTGATTGCGAAATCGGCTGAAAATTCCCACGAAACCAGCGGTTTTTTTGCCGTATTTCTTTGATGTTAGGGGTTTATAGAGGGTAAGCCCTCACATTCGAGTAAAATCGTATCGTCCGCTTCCCATGCTGCAGAAATTCCAACCGCGACGCCTCGGCGTCTTCTCGGCCCTATTCGATCTCGGTCGCTTCAGGGCATTGCTGCGTCGTGGCGAATTG
>JBQCFU010000600.1:0-2036 GCA_051958775.1 Pseudolabrys sp. | reverse complement strand
TCGAGCAGCAGGACTTCGGGACGAATGGCGATGGCGCGAGCGATGCAGAGGCGCTGCTGCTGGCCGCCGGAAAGGCCAAGTCCGCTCTGGTGCAGCTTGTCCTTGACTTCGCTCCACAGTGCCGTTTCCGTCAGCGCCGCTTCGACGCGTGCGTCCATTTCCGACTTGGAGACCTTCTCATAAAGGCGGATGCCGAAAGCGACGTTCTCGTAAATCGACATCGGGAATGGTGTCGGCTTCTGGAACACCATGCCGACCTTGGCGCGCAGATCGTTCAGATCGACGTCCTTGGTGAGAATATTGCGGCCATCAAGCAGGATCTCACCCGCGACCGTCTGGCCCGGATAAAGATCATACATGCGGTTGAAAGTGCGCAGCAGCGTCGACTTGCCGCAACCCGAGGGGCCGATGAAAGCGGTGACCGCATTCTTGCGGATATTCATATTCACACTCTTCAGAACGCGATGGCCGTTCTGGTAGGTAAAATCGAGATTCTTCACCTCGAGCTTCGCGAGCGCACCGAGATCCGAATGGGAAGCGGCGTCCTTCCCCTGCTGTGCGTTGACGCTCTGGAAATTGCTGTCGCTCATGTTCATGGTCTTATTCCTATCGTTCGGCGGCTGCGTCATTGGCGACGCCCACTCAAGACACGGGCAAGGATGTTCAGGGCAAGGATGGCAACGGTGATGATCAGCGCGCCGGCCCAGGCCAGCTGTTTCAGATCCTCGCCGGGATCGGCGGCAAGCGTGTTGATGGCAACCGGCAGCGTGGCGATCGGACCGGTCAGGCCCGTATTCATGAATTTGCTGTAGCCGGCAGTGAAGAGAAGCGGTGCGGTTTCGCCGCTGATGCGGGCGATGGCCAGCAGGATGCCGGTAAGAATGCCGGTCCAGGCGGAACGGTAGATCACCATCATCATGGACTTCCAGCGCGGCGCCCCGAGCGCGGCAGTCGCCTCGCGAAGCGCATTCGGCACCAGCAACAGCATATCCTGCGTCGTGCGGTTGACGACCGGGAGAGCGATCAGCGCGAGTGCAAGGATGCCGGCAATGGCGGAGGTGCCGTGCATCGGCACGACCCCGGCGCCGTAAACGAACACGCCGACGATGATCGAAGGTGCGGACAGCAGGATGTCGTTGATGAATTTGGCAGCCTCGGCAAGCTTGGTGCCGTTGGCATATTCCACCAGGTAGGTCCCGGCGAGTATGCCGATCGGCGCTGCGATCAGGATGGCGCAGCCGGTGACCAGCACCGTGCCGTAGATCGCGTTGATCAGACCGCCGCGCGAGCCCTGGGCTGGGATCGACATGGTGAACACGTCGAGGCTGAGCGCCGATACGCCGCGATAAACCAGGCTTGCAAGGATCACGCTGAGGAAGAATATGCCGAGAATGGCCGCGAGGAAGGACAGGGCCATCATCAGCTTGTTCTTCGTATAACGCCGGGACACGAGATTCTGACGAACTGCATTTTCCATGGGTTTTTCCTCAGAGCGAGTCGCCGCGGCCGATCATCCATCTCGCCACTGCAAGCACGCAGAAGGAAAGGACGAACAGGAGCAAGCCGAGCGCAATCAGGCTCGACAGTTGCAGACCGTCGGCATCGCCGAAGTTGTTCGCGATCTGGGCGGAAATGGTTGTGGACGGCGAGATGATCGACGACTGGAGACGGCTCACCGAGCCGACGACGAAGGTGACCGCCATGGTTTCGCCAAGCGCGCGGCCGAGGCCGAGCATGATGCCGCCGACGAGGCCGCGGCGTGTATAGGGGATCAGGATGTGGCGGGCCACTTCCCATGTCGTCATGCCCATGCCGTAGGCGGATTCACGCAGCATCGGCGGCACGGTGCTGAACACGTCGCGGGAGATCGCGGTGATGAACGGCAGGATCATGACGGCGAGCACGAGGCTTGCCGTCAGCAGGCCGACGCCGGGCGCCGGCGGCTGGAACAGCAGGCCGATTACCGGCACCTGGCCGACCGTCGATATAAGGAAGGGCAGGATATAATTCTGCATCAGCGGCACGAGAATGAACAG
>JBQCFU010000599.1:0-4622 GCA_051958775.1 Pseudolabrys sp. | reverse complement strand
CGACGACATCGCCAAGTTTCCCTTCACCACTAAGCAGGATCTGCGCGCGAATTATCCGTTCGGCATGTTTGCCGTGCCGCGCGAGCAGATCGTGCGCGTCCATGCGTCGTCCGGCACCACCGGAAAGCCGACCGTGGTCGGCTACACCCGCAAGGACATCGAGACCTGGTCCGATCTGATGGCGCGCTCGATCCGTGCGTCCGGCGGGCGGCCGGGCATGAAGGTGCATGTCGCTTACGGCTACGGCCTGTTCACCGGTGGCCTCGGCGCGCATTACGGCGCGGAGCGGCTCGGCTGCACCGTGATCCCGGTGTCCGGCGGCATGACCGAACGGCAGGTGCAGTTGATCGTCGATTTCGAGCCCGACATCATCATGGTGACGCCCTCCTACATGCTGGCGACCCTCGATGAGTTTCGTGTCAAAGGGATTGATCCGCGTGGCACCTCGTTGCAGGTCGGCATTTTCGGCGCCGAGCCGTGGACCAATTCGATGCGGCGCGAGATCGAGGCGGCCTTCGATATGCACGCAGTCGATATCTACGGCATTTCCGAGGTGATGGGGCCGGGCGTCGCCAACGAAGGCATCGAGACGAAAGACGGCCTTCATATCTGGGAAGATCATTTCTACCCGGAGGTGATCGATCCGGAGACCGGCCGGGTATTGCCCGATGGTGAAGCGGGAGAACTCGTTTTCACCTCGCTGACCAAGGAAGGCATGCCGGTGATCCGCTATCGCACGCGCGACCTGACGCGGCTGCTGCCGGGAACGGCACGTACCATGCGCCGCATGGAGAAGATCACCGGCCGGTCCGACGACATGATCATCATCCGCGGCGTGAACATGTTTCCGACGCAGATCGAGGAACTGCTGATGCGTTGCGAGGGGCTCGCGCCGCATTATCTGGTCGAACTGCGTCGCGATCAGCGGCTCGACATCGTCACTGTGCGTGTGGAAGCGCGGCCGGAATTGACCGATCCGCAGTTACGCGCGACGCAGGCGGCGCAGCTTGCGGCGCATGTGAAGAACAATATCGGCCTTACCGTCGAGGTGGAGGTGGCCGATCCCGGCATGGTGGAGCGTTCGCTCGGCAAGGCGCGGCGCGTCATCGACTTGCGGTCGAAAGTGTGAGGACAGAAAGATGATGCAAGCGAGCGATGCCGCCATCGACCCGGCGATCCGCGCTTTTCTCGATCAGGCGCCGCCGGTCACCGCCGACCTCGCTCGCGACCGTGCCGCGTTCGCTGCGTTCTGGAACGAGGGTGCGAGGCTCCGGGCGCGATTTCCGGACAAGAAAAGCCGCACGCCGGCCGAGGCCGATTCTTACAAGGCGATCGCGGATGCGGAGCGGCTCGCGCGTGAGCGGTTCCTCGGCGCGCATGTGGAAGCGGTGTACGGCGCGCTGACCGGCGGACGTCGCCGTTTCGTCCGCGCCGAACAGCTCCTGTACGACGCGGCGGCGGCCTTTCCCGGCCTGACGCCGTCCGCGCAGGCGGTGGCGGCGGACACCGGCCTCCTGAGCGAGAAGGACGGCGCGGAAATCGATCAGGGGATTTTCCTCGGCCACGTTTTGGCGCATCCCGCCTGCGGCCATCATCTGCTGCACGCGATGCTGCTGCCGCGCGCCGAGGTGGCGGAACTGCTGCCGAGATTCCGCGAGACCGGATCGATCGATCTCGGGCAGGCCGTTGTGTCGCGCCACGGCAAGGCGTCGATCCTGGAAATGCGCAATCCGCGCTTCCTCAATGCCATGGATGACAGCACCAACGACCCGATCGAGATCGCGACTGATCTCGCACTGCTCGATCCCCAGACGGCGATCTGCGTGGTACGGGGCGGGCGGCTCGAGCATCCGAAATACGGCGGGCGGCGCGCGTTCTCGACCGGCATCAATCTGACGCTGCTCTATCAGGGCAAGCTGTCGTTCATGTTCTATGTGCGGCATCTGCTAGGCTTCGAGCACAAATGGCTGCGCGGGCTGGCGCGGCCGGATATGTCGCCGGAGGAGACGACCGGTTCGACTATCGAGAAGCCGTGGATCGCGGCGGTCGATGCTTATGCGATCGGCGGCGGCTGCCAGCATTTGCTGGTGATGGACTACATCCTCGCCGCGTCGAATGCCTATCTCACGCTGCCGGCGCGCAAGGAGGGGATCATCCCCGGTGCGTCCAATCTGCGATTGCCGCGGTTCACCGGCGACCGCATCGCGCGGCAGGCGGTGATGTATGAGCGGCGGATCGAATGCGATTCACCGGAGGGCCGGCTGATCTGTGACGAGATCGCGCCGCCGGAGGGCATGGATGCCGCACTCGAGACGGTGATCGACGGGCTGACCAATTCCGGTGTGGTCAGCGCGGTCGCCAACCGCCGCGCCTTCCGCGTGCAGCAGGAGCCGCTCGATATTTTTCGCACTTATGCGTCGGTCTATTTCCACGAGCAGGCTTATTGCCATTTCAGCCCGGCGCTGATTGCCAATCTCGAGCGCTACTGGGACGCGCAGAACCGCAAAGTGTGAGGTATTACCGGTTGCTGTCGGCCGTTGTGTGCTCGGGCATCTCGCGCGGTTGTGCCACCGCACGGCGAACGAGCCGGTGCTTCCGGTGCGCTTTGGCCATCACTGCTGGCCGCTTGATGTCGTTGCAATAGCCGTCGACGGCTTCCGTCACGGCGGCAACGATCGCCGCGCGGCGTTCTGGCGTTTGCAGGTCGAGCGCTTCGGCGCGGTTCAGGATCGATCCGGCCTCCAGCAGCACCGCCGGCATCCGCGCGGTGCGCAGCACGTGCAGCCGGTCGTAGCGATAGACGCCAGTCCCGGCATCGAGCGGCTCGCGACGATAGCGGCCCATGAATTTCTCGGCATAATGCGGCGTGTGCGTGAGTCCATGGGCCTGCATCGCGCGGCCGAGCCGCTTCGCGAAGGCAAGGCTCTGCGTGTGCAGGCGATTGCCGAACGACACGAAGATCGAATGGCCCTTGAACCGGTCGCTGAACGGGCGAGACGTGCCATCGTCGTCCCAGGTCTCGACGAAGTTGTCCGGTACGGCGTCATGATGGATGGAGAGAAACAGGTCGGCATGCCGCGCATTAGCCCGCGCCATGCGGTGATAGAGGCTGCGCTTGCCCGGTCCGGCTTCCAGCAAGAGGAGCGGAGCGGGGAACCCCATCTCGACCAGTTTCTGATCGATCTCCAGTGCCAGCACCTGGTTGTAGGCGAACTCGCTGACGCCGTGCGAACTCATCGCCCCGGTGTCGTCGGTGGTGTGGCCGATATCGAGCACCACCCGGAATCCGGCGCGCGAGCAGGCCTTCTCCGGCTCGGCGCGCGCGGATAGCGTCGTCGGAGCCATCAGCCCGGCGCCGATCAAGCCGGCAGCGAACAGAGACGGTGCGCGCGCCATAAGAGGGACCATGATGGGGGACTATTTCTCAGGCCGGCCCGGCGCGCCAGCCCGCGAACCGTCCCGTTGCGTTGGAATTGTTGTCATGTACAATCAATTTCAGAGCTGAGCCCGAAGCCGAGTCCAAGGTCGCAATCGCATGTCCAGCCTGTCGAACGTCCGCATTCCCTATGGCGCTTACTGGTCGACGCCGTTCGCGCGTTGGCAGGGGAGCCTGTCGCATCTGCACAGTATCCGCTTTGCCGCCGACACGGCGAAGAAGGTGCTGGCCGCGAAGGCGTTGCCGCTTGATGCGATCGACCACGGCGTGCTCGGCCTCACGGTGCCGCAGGACAAGAGCTTCTGGGGCGTGCCGTGGATGAGGTCGCTGATGGGCGCGCAATCGGTCAGCGGTCCGACCGTGTCGCAGGCCTGCGCCACCCGCGCGCGGTGTCTGTCGGTGTCGGCGGCGGAAATCGCCGGTGGTGACGCCGATGTGTCGCTGGTCGTGACCTGCGACCGCACCTCGAACGGTCCGGTACTACTGCATCCCAATCCGAAAGCGCCGAGCGGCGCACCCAGCGTCGAGAACTGGGTGCTCGACAATTTCCGCGAGGACCCCAATGCCCGCTGCGCGATGATCGATACCGCGGAGAACTGCGCGCGCGACTGGCAGATTTCGACCGAGGAGCAGCATGACCTCGTGGCGCTACGCTATCAGCAATACAACGACGCGCTGGCCGACAACGGCGCGTTTCAGCGCCGCTACATGCCGCTGCCGTTGTCGATCCCGGATCAGAATTTCCGCAAGGAAGCGGGCACGCTGACCACCGACGAAGGCATTCACGCGACGACCGCCGAAGGTCTCGCCAAGCTCAAGCCGGTGGTGCAGGGCGGCACGGTGACTTATGGCGGCCAGACCCATCCGGCCGACGGCAATGCCGGCATGATCCTGACCAACGCGGAGCGCGCGGCCGAACTGTCGAAGGATCGCAAGATCGCCATCACGCTGCGCGGCTTCGGCCAGGCGCGCGAGCGGGCGGCTTATATGCCGGCAGCGCCGGTGAAGGCCGCGCGTCGGGCGCTGGAGCAGGCCGGGCTCGGCATCGATCGCATCGATGCGATCAAGTCGCACAATCCTTTCATCGTGAATGACATCGTCTTCGCCCGCGAGACCGGTATCGATCCGCGCAAGATGAACAATTACGGCTGCTCGCTAGTGTTCGGCCATCCGCAGGGACCGACCG
>JBQCFU010000598.1:0-6048 GCA_051958775.1 Pseudolabrys sp. | reverse complement strand
CGCATCGCATTTCCCGGCACCGCGCATCCGCAGCACTGGGCGGCGGTGGTTGGGCTCGCACGCGAGAACGGCGGCGACGAAAGCAAGATGAGCATGGTGCCGGGTCTGGTGAAGCAGATGGCCCCGGCCTATTTCTATTCGAACTCCAACGAGCTTTCGACGCGCTTTGCCTCCGGTGAAATCTGGGTCGCGCCGTGGGGTGCGGGCTGGGGCGTGCGGCTGAAGCGCGGCGGTGTGCCGGTGGCGGTGTCCTACACCAAGTTCGGCGACAAGGTCGGCGCGCTCTGGCCGAACATCAAGTGGATGATCCACGGCACGACCAACGCCGATCTCGTGCACCGCTATATCGATCTGTGGCTGGGTGTCGAAGGCCCGGCCAAGTTCTGCGAGGCGACCGGAACCGTCCCGGTCAATTCGAAGTCGCGCGAGATCATGCTGCAGGATGCCGCCAACAAGGAGATGCTGCTGCTGACGGACGCGCAGATCGAAAAAGCCTATACCGTCGACTGGGCTCGTTTCGACGTCAAAGCCTGGCGCGATCTCTGGGTCCGCAACGTCCAGTGATCGGCGCGTTCGTTTCCTGACTGTCAGGTCCCGCCTTCCGACGCGCCGTCGGGAGGTGGGATTCATCACATTGCGCTGCGCCGACAAGAAACCGTATCGGGAGCCGATCATGTCCAGCGTCGAACTCCGTCATTTGTCCAAGTCGTTCGGTGGCGAGCGGCACGCGGTCGACAATGTCAATCTGAGCATCCATGAGGGCGAGTTTGTCGTCTTCCTCGGGCCGTCCGGCTGCGGCAAGACCACGACGCTGCGGATGATCGCCGGCTTCGAATTTCCGACCGAGGGACAGATCTTCATCGGCGGAGAGGATGTAACGCGCGTGCCGCCGCGACGGCGTGAGATCGGCATGGTGTTCCAGAACTATGCCCTGTTCCAGACTATGACCGTCGCGGAGAACGTGGCGTTTGGCTTGCGGCAGCGCCGGCTCGGCCGCGCGGCGATCGATGCGCGCGTCGACGAAATGCTGCGCATGGCGCAGATCAGCGCCTATCGCGATCGCTATCCGGCCGAACTCTCCGGCGGCCAGCAGCAGCGCGTCGCGCTGGTGCGCGCGCTCGCCATCTCGCCGCGCATGCTGCTGATGGACGAGCCGCTCGGCGCGCTCGACCAGAAGATGCGCGAGATCATGCAGGTCGAGCTGAAGCAGTTGCAGCAGCGCCTCGGCATCACCACGGTGTTCGTCACCCACGATCAGCAGGAGGCCATGAGCCTCGCCGACCGGATCGTGGTGATGGAGGGCGGCAAGATCCGCCAGATCGGCGCGCCGACCGAGCTTTACGAGCGGCCGAATTCGCAGTTCGTCGCGGAATTCATCGGCAAGAACAACATTCTCACCGGCACCATCAAGGATGTGTCGAACGACACCTGCATCGTCAATCTGGCGCGCGAGGTCGAGGTCGCGGTGCAGCGGCCGGTCAATCCGCGCCGCGGAGAGAGCATCGTCTTCTGCGTGCGGCCGGAACACATCGACATCGACCGGCACAACACCGCGACGGTGGACAAGGCCGTGGTCGGGACCGTCGAGCAAACCCAGTATTTCGGCAACCGCACGCACTATCTGATCGCGCTGGAGTCGCACAAGAACGTGCTGGTGGAGAAGGCGCGCAGCGACGAGAGTTTCAGCGTCGGCGAGCGCGTCGGCCTTTCGTGGAACGTCAAAGATTCTCTTCTGCTGGACGCGTGAGAGCGGAAACGATGGCAAGCGACGCCGTGTCCTCACGAAATACGAGATTCAGCCTGTCGAAGCGGCCGCTGCGCCGCGACCTCGGGCCTGCGGGCATTCGCTGGGAGCGGTTTCTCTGGCTTCCCGGTCTGCTCTATTTCTTCCTGCTGCTGTTGCCGCAAGGCACATTCCTCGAACTGAGCCTGCATGCGGACACCGGCGCCGGGCAGGTCGCCGATACGCGCAGCCTGACGAACTACATCGGCATTCTGAGTGATCCGTTTTTCCTGGGGTCGATCTGGCTGACGTTCTATCTGTCGCTGATCGCGACGGCGATCAGCCTCGCCATCGCGGTGCCGACCGCCTATGCGCTGGCGCGGATCGGCGGCAAGCTCGCCACCATCTCCCTGAGCCTGATTTTGACGACCTCGCTGATCACCGTCGTGATCAAGCTGATGGGTCTGAGCATTTTCCTGTCGCCGGCCGGTCTGCTCAACCAGATGCTGCTCGGGACCGGGCTCATCAGTCAGCCGCTGATCCTGATCAACAACCAGATCGGCGTGCTGATCGGCCTCGTTCAATACGTGCTGCCGATTCTCGTGCTGCTGCTGTTCGGTGTGGTGCAGACGATTCCGGTCTATCTCGAGGAAGCTGCCGAAATCCATGGCGCGACCCGCACCAGCATCTTCTTTTCAGTGATTGTGCCGAGCATAAAGCCGAGCATGGTCAGCGGCGGCCTGATCGCGTTCAACATGTGCATGGGCGCGTTCACGTCCGCCGTGCTGCTCGGCGGCGGCCGCGTGCTGATCATGCCGGTGCTGGTTCAGCAATACATCATCCAGCGGGCGGAATACGGCTACGGCACGGCGCTGGCCGCGCTGCTGCTGCTGTTCGTGTTTGTCGCCAATATCTCGGTCGGACTTTGGTTCGTCAGAATGCGCCGGGCGAGACCCGTGCGCGCGGGAGCCTGACCATGCGCGTGCCCCGCCTGAGCACCATCATCGCGTTCGCCGCGCTCGCGTTCCTGCTGCTGCCGTTCATCGTGGTGATCGGCGCGTCGTTCGACACCAGCAACCAGTTCGCGATCCAGTTTCCGCCGCGCAATCTGTCCCTGATGCGTTATACGGAGATCAATCCGAAATATATCGACGCGGTGATCAACAGCACGATCATCGCGGTGATCGTGTCGGTCCTCGCTGCCGCATTCGGCCTGGCTGCGTCGCTCGGTATCGTCCGCGGCCAGCTTGCGGGCCGCGAGTTTTTCAAGTCGTTCTTCCGCCTGCCGGTGCAGATTCCGCTGATCGTCACCGGTGCGGTGTTCCTGCAGTTTTTCTCCTGGCTCGGTGCGCTCACCGGGTTCTATCCGGCGCGCAGTCTGGCCGGCGTCGTGCTGGCGCATCTGATCGTGACGATACCCTATGCAATCGGCTCCATCGCCGCGATGCTGGAGCGGCTGCCGCCGTCCTACGAGGAGGCGGCGCAGAGCCTCGGCGCCAGCAACTGGTCGGTGTTCTGGAGCGTGACGTTTCCGAGCATCCGGCCCGGCGTTGCGGTCGGCCTGTTCTATGCCTTCGCGGTGTCGTTCGGCGACGTGCCGATCGCCCTGTTCCTGGTGCGCGACAAAACCATGACGCTGCCGGTGCAGGTGTTCAACGACATGCAGGTGGATTTCCAGCCGAGCATTCTGGCGCTGTCGACGCTCGTGATCATTCTGTCGCTGGTGATGATGCTGGTCATCCAGAAAGTTGTCGGATTGGATTTTGTGCTATCAAGTCGCCAGAAGCGCTGATCGCTCTTTCGCGTGGGGCGTTCGGAAAGTCCGGGTCTGCATTTGAATACCGCCGTGGAAAAGAAGAAGGGCGTTCAGCCGCTGACCTCGGCGCTGAAAATCTTTGCGCTGCTCGATCTCATCGCCAAACAGAGGACGCCCGTTCGCCTCATTGATCTCACGCGTCTGACCGGCGAGAGCAAAGGCACGGTGTATCAGCGGCTGGTGACGCTGATGGAGGCCGGCTGGATCGAGCAGTCCGATCCCGGCACCTATCGCCTGTCGCTGCGCGCGGCGATGATCGGCGACATGGCGCTGGAGCAGTCCAATCTCGGTGAGCGCGCGACGGCGACGCTCGAACAGCTCGCGCTGGAGTGCAAGGAGACGGCATCGCTGGCCGTGCTCGACGGCGTCAAGGCGCGGCTCGTCAAGCGCGTCGAAGCGGAAGTGGTGGTGCGCGCCGAAGTGCGCGTCGGTACGACCCTGCAGCTTGCTTCGAGTTCGTCGGGACGCATCCTGACCGCGTTCGCAACGCCGGAAATCCGGCATCTGCTCGAGCTCAAGGGCGCTATCCTCCCCACGGAAGACGTGCTGACTCAGGTGCGGACTTTCGGCTATGCCATCTCGACCGGTGAGGACGTTCCGGGCGTCCGTTCGATCGCGATGCCGATCTTCCTCGGCAGCCGTGGGTCGGTGGCGGCGCTGTCGGTGGTCACGCCGGAGGTGCGCTTTAACGGCGAGCGATTGCTGCCGGCGCTTCGCGTCGCAGCCGAAAATCTCAATGCGACCATTTCCGGCACCCGCAAGCCGTAGCGTGCGGCAAGTGCTGTCTGCGTGACAGTCCCGGTTCGTCGCGCATCTGCGCCGCCGCACAGCCGATTTTTCCCGCTTCCCTGGCCGAACCACCGCTCTACGCATGGCTGCCCCCATGAGCCGTGAGGAGCGGCGGCCTTGAAGCGGATTAGATGATATGTCACCTAATTTGGATGATATGCCATCTAATGGAGCGGACGCCGTCATGAGGTCCAGAGAGCAGGCTGCGCCGGAGGTGCCGCCGGCCGCGACCCCGCGGCTCGGAACCATGATCGGGCTCGCCGGCCGCCAGTGGCGGCGGGCGGTGGACCTGCGGCTGCAGCCATTCGAACTGACCGAAGCGACCTGGATGCCGCTGGTGCAGCTCGCGCGCGCCGACGGCCCGATGCGGCAGAAGGACCTCGCCGCCGCGCTATCGCTCGACAGTTCGTCGGTGGTGCGCGTGCTGAAGAATCTCGAAGCGGCCGGGCTCGTCGCGCGCGATGAGAACGAAGCAGACCGCCGCGCCAAGGCGACCGTCATCACCCGCGCGGGCCGCAAGCGGGCGCAGCAGGTGGTGCGCGTCTCGACAGAACTCGAACACGATCTGCTGGCCGGCGTCGCGCCGGCCGATCTTGTCGCGACGCGCCGCGTGCTTGCTCACATCTGCGATCAGTTGGGCAAGCTCAACGACAAGGCGCCGGAACGATGATGCGTCCGAAGCCCGACAATTTCAGAACTGCTGAGGACGCGCCGCCGCCGTCGGTGTCTGCGCCGCTCTGGCTGCTGGCCTTGATCACGCTGAGCGGCACGCTGGCGATGCACATCTTCGTGCCGGCGCTGCCGCATACGGCGCACGACCTCGGTGCGAGCGCCAGCGCCGCGCAATGGACCCTGAGCACCTATATCCTCGGCTTGGCGCTCGGCCAGCTCACCTATGGTCCGATCTCCGATCACTTTGGGCGACGGCCGGTGCTGGCGGCGGGGCTGATCGTTTATGCGCTCGCCAGCGTGGCCGCGATGCTCGCTCCCAACATCGAGGCGCTGATCACGTTCCGGTTCATTCAGGCGCTCGGCGGATGCTCGGGGCTGGTGCTCGGCCGCGCGATCGTGCGCGACACCGTGTCGGGCGATGATGCCGCGCGCAAGCTCTCGCTGATGAACCTGATGGTCTATATGGGCCCGGGGCTGTCGCCGCTGATCGGCTCGCTGCTGGCCGAGACCACAGGCTGGCGGTCGATCTTCGTCGTGCTGTCGCTGCTCGGCTTCTTCAACCTGGCGCTGATGTGGCGCCTGCTGCCGGAAACCTCCGGCGGCGCGGGGCACGACACGCGCACGGTGCTACGCAGCTATCGACATCTGTTCGCGTCGCGCCGCTTCCTCGGCTACACGATCGGCGGTGGCTGCGCGACGACCTCGCTTTACGCTTTCATCGGCGCCGCACCGTTCATCTTCTCGGACCAGTTGCACCGTCCGACCCATGAGATCGGACTTTATCTGTTCCTCACCATCGTCGGCGTGTGGTTTGGCAGCCTCACCGCGAGCCGGCTGATCGGCGGCTTCTCGACACGGCGGCTGATGGTGCTCGGAAACCTGCTCACCTGTCTCGCGGCGATCACCTTCCTGCTGTTTGCCCTGTCGGGCTCGCTGACGGTCACGTCGACCATCATTCCCATCGTCGTGCTGTGCTTCGGCGCCGGCATCGCGTCGCCAACCGCGCTCGCGGAGGCGATGAGCATCAACCCGTCAATCGCCGGCTCCG
>JBQCFU010000597.1:0-2454 GCA_051958775.1 Pseudolabrys sp. | reverse complement strand
TACGAGGCGGCCGGCGCGGCGGCGATCCAGATCGAGGACCAGGAGTTCCCCAAGAAGTGCGGCCACACGCTCGGGCGGCGAGTGATCCCGGCCGAGGACATGGTGCGCAAGATCAAGGTTGCGCGCGAGGCTCGCGAGAGCGCGGACTTCCTCATCATCGCCCGCACCGACGCGCGCACCGCGCACGGCCTCGACGAAGCGCTGCGGCGCGCGGAAGCGTTCCTGAAGGCCGGTGCCGACATCCTGTTCATCGAATCGCCGGACTCAATCGAGGAGATGCACAAGATCGGGCAGACCTTCGACGTGCCGCTGCTCGCCCAGATGGTGGAGAGCGGCCGCACGCCGGTACTGACGCGGCAGCAGTTGGAAGAGATCGGCTATCGCATCGCCATCTTCCCGGTATCTGGTCTGCTGGCGATGGGTGCGGCACTGCGCTCGGTCTACGGCGAGATCCAGGCGCACGGCTCGACCGTCAAATGGCCGGGCGAGATGGATACGCTCGACCGCATGGCGCGGCTGATGGGCTTCGAACGCGTCTGGACGTTCGACAAGGAGAACGCGGAGATCTGAAGCGTTACGAACTCGCGGCGTCCGGCGCCGGCGCACGGCCCTTGCCGGACGCGAGCCAGACCCCAACCAGGATCAGCGCCAGCCCGGCAACGTGGAACGCACCGATCTGCTCGCCGAGGAACAGCGATGCCAGGATCGCGCTGAACAGCGGGATCAGATGCATGAACGGGCCGGCCCGGTTACTGCCGATCAGATCGGTCGCGCGGTTCCAGGTGGCGACCGAGAGGAAGCCAGGAAACAGCGCGACATAGAGCGCCGCAGCGACCGTGACGAAATCGAACGCCGGGCGATAGCCGGTCTGATATTCCCACGCCACGAACGGCATGGTGCTCACCGCCGTGATCGAGGCGATGACGAACGCATAAGACAGCCAGTGCATGTCCGGCCGCAGCCGCAGGCAGGCCGCATAAATGCCGAACAACACCATGTTGGCGACGATCAGAACGTCGCCCTTGTTGAATTCCAGCGCGGCCAGCATGTGCCAGTCGCCGTGCGACAGGATCGTCAACACGCCCAGCAGCGACACCGCGAGACCGATGAACTGCCGCCCGACGATATAATCGCGGAAGATCGCCGCAGCGGCCATCACCATCACAACCGGCGTCAGCGATTTGAGCACCGAGACATTGAGGGCGGACGTGTATTGCAGGCCGACATATTGCAGCAGCGTGAACATCGTGCCGCCGGTGAAGGCGAGGAACAACAGCGGCTTCCAGTGCGACCGGATCAGCGGCCAGTCGCGACGGATGATCTCGCGGCTGAACAAGGCCAGCACCAGCGTCGGCAGCAGCCAGCGCATCATCGACAGCCAGTATGGCGGCACATGGCCGGCCACCGCGCGGCCGACGATGTGATTGCCGGACCAGCTCAGCGTGGCGAAAGCCGCCATCAGATAAGCGTTATCGAAGAACGAGAGAAACCGTTTCACGTCACACGACTGAGCGGAACCGCCCTATGCAGGTCGTGATGACGTCGTCCATCGGCCGCGACCACCAGTCGTTGGACAGGAGTTCGACCTCGACATAGCCGTTAAAGCCCTGGGCTTCAACCAAGGCCCGGATTCCCGGAATATCGGCCACCCCGTCCCCCATCATGCCGCGGTCGAGCAGCAGGTCGCGGGTCGGGACCAGCCAGTCGCAGACATGGAAGGCAAGGATGCGCTCGCGCCCGGCGCGGGCGATCTGCGCCGCAAGCTCGAAATCCCAATAGACGTGATAGACGTCGACAGCGAGACCCAGTGCGCCGCTCTTGGCCGGATCGAGCCGGTCGCAGATGTCAAGCGCCTGGCGCATGGTGTTCACGCAGGCGCGGTCGGCCGCATACATCGGATGCAGCGGCTCCAGAGCCAGCGGCATGCCGGCCTGGCGAGCGTAGTCGAGGAGATAAGCGATCTCCTCTTCAACCATCTTGTGAGCCTCGGCCAGATTCTTCGATGGCGTGCTGCCCGGCCGCGAGAACTGCGGCAGGCCGCCGACCACCAAAACGAGGCACGGCGAACCGAGCGCCTTGGCCTCATCCACCGCGCGACGATTGTCGTCGCGCGCGTCCTGCCGGTGCGTGGCATCGGCACCGAACATGCCGCCACGGCAATAGCCGGACAGGTCAAGACCAGCGTCCTTCACCGCCTTCACCGCACGGTCGAGCCCGACATCAGCGACCTGATCGCGCCACGGCGACACCGCACGCACGCCATGGCGCGCGCACGCATCGACGATCTCGACAAACGTACCCTGCTTGCGGACGGTCGCGGTGTTGAGCGACAGCCAGCGATGATCCGCCGAAAGGTCACGCATCAGGCGTCGATGCCTCGCGTGGCGAGCACGGCGCGCATGCGCGCGACGGCGAGCGACGGGTCACGCAGCAGGCCCGCCTTGTCGGCCAGCC
>JBQCFU010000596.1:0-3838 GCA_051958775.1 Pseudolabrys sp. | reverse complement strand
CTGATTTCCAACGGCCGCATCGCAGCGGTCGGAAATGGTGCAACGTCATCTACCGCGGAGGTTATCGACGCGAGCGGCCTTGCCGTGGCGCCGGGCTTCATCGATATCAAGACCCATTCGGATTTCACCCTGCCGATCAATCCGAAGGCCGAGAGCAAGGTGCGCCAGGGCGTCACCACCGAGATCATCGGCCATTGCGGCTTCTCGGTCGCGCCGGCGCTGCCCGGCCGGGTCGAGCTGTTGCGCGATTATCTCTCGCCGAGCGCGCCGTGGCTGCCGTTCCGCGAAATGACCTTCCCGCAATATCTCGACACCTTCCCGGCGACTGCGGTGAATGCCGGCATGCTGGTCGGCCATAACACGCTGCGGCTGATGACGATGGGCATGGACAAGCGCGCGCCCACCGCCGCCGAACTGGCGCAGATGATCGCGCTGCTGGAGGACGGATTGAAAGCCGGCGCGCTCGGCCTCTCCTCCGGCCTGTTCACCTCGCCCGGCTCCTATGCCGAGCCCGACGAACTCATCGCGCTGTGCAACGTGGTGAAGCGCTACAACGGCGGCTACTTCACCCACATCCGCGATGAATCCAACAAGGTGCTGGAGGCGGTCGAGGAAGCGATCCACATCGCCGAGACCTGCCGCATCCATGTCGAGATCGTGCATTTCAATTGCTCCGGCCTCGACAACTGGGGCAAGGCCAAGACCGCGCTGCAGATGATCGCCAGCGCCAAGGCGCGCGGTCTCGACATCGACTGCGACAGCCACCCCTACACCGCCGGCTCCAATCCGCTGAAGAACCTGATGCCGCAATGGGTGCAGGCGGGCGGCGTGCCGGCGATGCTGGAGCGGCTCGCGCTGCCGGAAACCCGCGACCGCATCCGCGCCGACATCGCCCGCGAGGGCATCAACAACTGGGGCCGCATTCCCGACTGGGACTGCGTGCAGATTTCGATCTCGCCGCATCTGCCGCAATTCGCCGGCCGCACCATCAAGGATCTCGCCGCCGAGCGTGGCAAGGACCCGATCGATGTGGTGTGCGACTACATGATCGAGGATCAGGGCGCGACCCGCGTGCTGGTGATCTCGATCTCCGAGGACGACATCCGTGCCATCGTCCAATCGCCGATGGCGCTGGTCGGCTCCGACGGCAACTGCGTCTCGACCGAAGGCATCACCAGCCAGGGCATGCCGCATCCGCGCTTCTACGGCACGTTCCCGCGCGTGCTCGGCCATTACGTCAAGGAACTCGGCCTGCTGCCGCTCGAAACCGCAATCCACAAGATGACCGGCTCGACCGCCCGCGCGCTGAAGCTCACCGACCGCGGCCTGCTCAAGCCCGGCTATCGCGCCGACGTCGTGCTGTTCGATCCCAACGACTTCCGCGTTCGCGCCACCTACGGTGATCCGCACCGCTTCCCGACCGGGACGCGGACCACGGTGCTGGTCAACGGCACGGTGGTGGTGCGCGACACGGTCCACACCGGCGAACTGCCGGGGACGGTGCTGCGCCGCGACGACAATGGCGGCGTCCACTAGCGAAGGAAAACACAACCATGGGCGCCCTCGCCCGCATCATCGGCACCACACTCGCGGGCGGCCTCGTCCTGCCGCTCGCGGTGCTGGCTGTGATGCTGGTGTTCTACATGATGGATTCACGCTGCGGCACGCCGGGCGATTCCGGCGGCTGCGAGATGGGCATCGCCATGATGGTGCTGAGCGCAAGCCCGGTCGGCGCCGCGCTCGGCCTCATCGTCGGGATCGTGCGCAGCGTCCGCAGGCGCCGCACTCGTTCGCCGTCT
This sequence comes from Pseudolabrys sp., assembly GCA_051958775.1. Taxonomy (GTDB): domain Bacteria; phylum Pseudomonadota; class Alphaproteobacteria; order Rhizobiales; family Xanthobacteraceae; genus Pseudolabrys. The sequence continues at coordinate 2,039 of JBQCFU010000596.1, read as the reverse complement.
TGAAAGTTCAGTTGCCGGCCTTCATCTGGCGCAGCGTCCGCGACACCTCGGCGGCGATGGCCGGCGCGGTCGGCGTGTCGGAATGCACGCAGATGGTCGCCGCTTCCACCGGAATGTCGTGCCCGCCCGTGGTCGCAACGACGCGCTGGCAGATCACCCGCAGCACGCGGTCGCGCGCCTTGGCCGGATCGACCGCCTCATGGCTGCGGCTGATGATCAGATTGCCGTCGCCGTCGTAATCGAGGTCGGCATAGAACTCCGGGATCATCTTCACGCCGCGCGCCTTGTAGGCGCGTTCGTGCGCTGTACCGGCCATGCCGAGGATCGGCACGCCGAACGGCTTCACCGCATCGGCGACGGCCAGGGCAATCGCCTCGTCCTTTGCCGCCATGCTGTACAGCGCGCCATGCGGCTTGACGTGGTTGAGCGGCATGTCCTCGGCCTGCAGGAACGCCACCAGCGCGCCGACCTGGTAGGTGACGAGATCGGTCACCTCCTGCGGCGCAATCACCATGGCGCGGCGGCCGAAGCCCTGCAAATCCGGCAGCGAAGGATGCGCCCCCACTTTCACCTGATGCTGTTTCGCGGAGCGCACGGTGGCCCGCATCATGCCCGGATCGCCGGCATGGAAGCCGCACGCAACATTGGCGAGGTCGATATGAGGCATCAGCGCCGCGTCGTCGCCCATGCGATAAAGGCCGAAACCCTCGCCCATATCGCAGTTAATCGTCATCCCCATCGTCAGGTCTTGTCCCTCAAAGTCTCGCTACGCAGGCGCGCCCGAGACAAGTGTGGCCGCGCGGCCGGCAAATGCCAACCGCGCTCCGTGCAGACCTGATGAGCAGTCCTGAGACGATGGGCGGTCAGACGCCCAGATAGCGGTGCAGCACCTCGGGGTTGGCCTTGAGCTCGGCCGCGGGCGCCTCGTGCACGATGTGCCCGTTGTTGATGATGTAGATCCGCTGCGACAGAGCCAATGCCGCCGCGAGGTTCTGCTCCACCAGCACGATCGTTTGCCCCCCTGCCGCAAGCTCGCGGCAGGCGCGGATCAGGTCCTGCACGATCACCGGGGCCAAACCCTCGAACGGCTCGTCCAGCAGGACGATCTTCGGGTCCCGCACCAGCGCCCGGGCGATGGCGAGCATCTGCTGCTCGCCGCCCGACAGATCGGTGCCGCGGCTGCCGCGCCGTTCCTTGAGCCGCGGGAACATGCTGTAGATGCGGTCGAGCGGCCATTTCGACTTGGCGGTCAGGCCGGCGAGGACGATGTTCTCCTCGACATTGAGGCTGCCGAAAATGCGTCGGTCCTCATGGACGAGCTGCATGCCCGCCAGGGCGATGGCATGGCTCGGCTTGCCGGCGAGATCGACGCCGTCGAGCTTCACCGAGCCGGCGCGCGGCTTCACCACGCCCATCAGGCTTTTCAACGTCGTGCTCTTGCCGGCGCCGTTACGGCCGAGCAGTCCCACCACCTCGTTCTTCTCGACGTGCATCGCCACGTCGAACAGGATGTGGCTGTCGCCGTAATACGAATTCAGTCCGTTGACCTCGAGCAGGCTCATGGTTCGTGCATCCCCCCGAGATAGGCATCCTGGACCAGTTTGTTGTTCTTGATCTCCTGCGGCGTTCCCTCCACCAGCACCTTGCCTTCCTGCAGCACAGTGATCTTGGCAGCGAGTTCGAAGATCGCATCCATGTCATGATCGATCACGATCATGGTGCGACCGCGGCCGATCGCCTTGAGCAACCGCACCGTCTCGACGCGCTCGCGCGGGCTCATGCCGGCCAGCGGCTCGTCGAGCAGCAGCAGGCTCGGCGACGTCGCGAGCGCGAGGCCGATCTCCAGCCGCCGCTTCTCGCCATAAGCGAGTTCGGACACCGGCGTATCGAGCCGCCGCGTCAGATTGACCAGTTGCGCGGTGTGGTTCACCTGCTCGGTCAGCCCCGGAATGTTCTCGATCTTGCGCAGGAGATCGAGCCGGTATTTGCCGCGCAGTTCGGCGAGCGCCGCGATCACCAGGTTCTCCCGCACCGTGAGC
>JBQCFU010000595.1:0-4705 GCA_051958775.1 Pseudolabrys sp. | reverse complement strand
AGTTGATCGCCGGCATCCTGCTCGGCCCCTCGGTGCTAGGCGCCCTCTTCCCGGACGTGCAGCACGCGCTGTTCCCCGCCGCCAAGGAGCAGAAGGCGATGCTCGACGGCCTGTCCCAGGTCGGCGTGCTGTTCCTGCTGCTGCTGACCGGCATGGAGACGGACCTGAAGCTGGTGCGCCAGACCGGCCGCGCCTCGTTCCTCGCCTCCGCCTTCGGCATTGTCGTGCCGTTCGCCTGCGGTTTCGCGCTCGGCGAATATCTGCCGGACAGCATGCTCCCCGATCCGGAGAAGCGGCTGATCACGTCCCTGTTCCTCGGCACCGCCCTGTCGATCGCCTCGGTCAAGATCGTGGCGATGGTGGTGCGCGAGATGAACTTAATGCGCCGCGTGGTCGGTCAGGTGATCCTCGCCTCGGCGATCATCGACGACAGCATCGGCTGGATCATCGTCTCGATCATCTTCGGCATCGCGCTGCATGGCGTGGTCGAGCCGCTGCATCTGGCGCAGAGCGTCATCGGCACGCTGGTCTTCCTCGGTCTGAGCCTGACGCTCGGCCGACGCGCCGTGTTCTTCATCATCCGCTGGGTCAACGACACCTTCGTCAGCGAATTCGCCGTCATCACCGCGATCATCCTGATCATGGGCATCATGGCGACGATCACGCATCTGATCGGCGTCCACTCAGTGCTCGGCGCGTTCGTCGCCGGCATCCTGGTCGGAGAATCGCCGATCCTGACGCGGCATATCGACGAGCAGCTGCGCGGGCTGATCACCGCCTTCTTCATGCCGATCTTCTTCGGTGCCGCGGGTTTGACCGCCGATCTGACGATCCTCGCCGATCCATCCATCGCCTTGCTGACGGCCGGACTTATCGTCATCGCCAGCGTCGGCAAGTTCGGCGGCGCCTTCATCGGCGCTGAACTCGGCGGCCTGACGCGTCGCGAAGGATTCGCGCTCGCCTGCGGCATGAATGCGCGCGGCTCGACCGAAGTGATCATCGCGACGGTTGGTTTGTCGATGGGCGCGCTCAGCGAGAACCTGTTCACGATGATCGTCACCATGGCTATCCTCACCACACTCGCCATGCCGCCGACGTTACGCTGGGCGCTGTCGCGCATTCCGATGCGGCGCGAGGAGAAAGCGCGGCTGGAACGCGAGGAACTCGAGGAAAAAGGCTTCGTGCCCAATCTGGAGCGGCTGCTGCTCGCGGTCGACGACAGCGTCAACGGCAAGTTCGCCGCACGGCTCGCCGGCATGATCGCCGGCACCCACGGCATGCCGACCACGGTGATGGAAATCAAGAACGACGGTGGTCGCGACAAGACCGAACACAGCGCCCGTGGCGAACAGCCGAAGGACCGCAAGACCAAATCGAAGGCGGCCGCGATCAAGGAAGAAACGAAAACCCGTAAGGCGGAGAAAGAGGCCGAGGACGCGGGCGATCACGTGCGCGCCGCGGCGGAAGAGACCAAGAGCAAACAAAAGGCAACCGAGAACAACGATACGCCAATCGATGTCATCACCACCGTGCATGAAACGCCGACCGCGGAAATCGTCGCCAACGAAGCCCGCAAGGGCTACGACTTCCTGATCATCGGGCTCGGAAAGACCAAGTCACGCGGCCAATCGCGCAGTCAGGATTTCCACCAGCATATCTCGCAGCTGGCGTCCGGTTTCGTCGGCCCGCTTGCCGTGGTGGAGATGCGCGACGACAAGCACGTGGACAAGCCCAAATCTCCGGAAAAAAGCAAACCCGGCGATCTCAATATCCTCGTGCCGGTCAACGGCACCGAACCCGCACGCCGCGCCGCCGAAGTGGCCATCACAATGGCGCGCGCCACCCGGATGCCGATTACGGTGCTCTACGTGGCCGGCCGCTCCGGCGGAAAAGGGCGCGCTCGCCGCAGCACCAAGGCACGCCGCGCCGAAGAAAGCATCCTCAAGGATATCGTCAAACTCGGCGAGACCTACAACACCGAGGTGCGGACCGAGATCGTCGCCAATCTCGATCCCGACCAGGCGATCCTGAAACAGGTCGCCAAGGGCAAGCACAATATGATCGTCATGGGCGTCGGCCGCCGTCCCGGCGAGACGCTGTTCTTCGGCGACACCGCAACGACACTGCTGGAAAAATCCAACAGCTCGATCATTTTCGTGGCGAGTTGACTTCTAGCGGCAGTTTGAAGGCCCTCATCCTGAGGGCAAGGACGGCAACGTTCCCGTTGCCCGTCCTTGCATCTCGAAGGATGAGGCCAAACAAAGAGAACACCTCGCCCTTCGAGACGCTGTTTCTAGCGAAACAGCTCCTCAGGGTGAGGTTTTCAAAGCCCTCTCAAACTGTCGCTTAAACTCAGCCGTTACCGCCATCGCCCGGCGGCGCTTCCGGCGGCCGGCCGAACTTGTTGCTGCGCGGGAAGCCGTCCGGTGCGATACGGCCGGCCTGCGCGCGCTCGCCGCGCCAGTTGGCAAGCTCTTTCAGCGTCGATGTGAAAGCCCGCCCCGCCTTGTCGTACCAGGTGAGCCCTTCCTTTGCGGGGAACGTCACCACGTCGGACAGGCCCTTCTCGGCGTATTTCTGCAGGCGCACGCCCCGGCCGCGCGTCATCTCCGGGACCTGATCGAGCGGGAAGACGATCATCTTGCGCTTCTCGCCGACCACCGCGACGGTGTCGCCGGCAACGGTTGCGATCGCGACGGCACGATCGGCGCCCTTGAGATTGAGCACCACCTTGCCCTTGCGAGTATTACCGAGGCACTCGTCCTCCGGCACGATGAAACCGTTGCCCTCGCGGCTGGCGATCAGGAATTTGCGGCCGCCGCGATAGAGGAACGCGGCGACAACCTCGGCGTCCTGCTCCATGTCGGCATAGAGACGCACCGGCTCGCCATGGCCGCGCCCGCCGGGCAGCTTGCCGGCATCGAGCGTGTAGAAACGGCCATTGGTGGCGAACAGCATGATTTTCGATGTGTTCTCTGCCGGAATCGCGAATTTGAGTTCGTCGCCGGCTTTGAACTGCACCGACGAGAGATCGGTGACATGGCCGCGCAGAGCACGGATCCAGCCGCGGTCAGAGACGATCACCGTCACCGGCTCGCGGATCACCATCGCTTCTTCGATCGCAGCAAGATCATGCGCCGGCGCTTCGGCAAAGGTCGTGCGACGCCGGCCGATCTCGGTCTTCGGGCCGAACTTGGCGCGGACTTCCTTGATCTCCCCGGCAATCGTCTTCCACTGCTCGTCGGTCGAGCCGAGCAGCGACTTCAGCGACTTCATCTCCGCGCGCAGCGCCTTGTCTTCGCTGCGGATCTCCATCTCCTCGAGCTTGCGCAAATTGCGCAGCCGCATGTTGAGGATGGCGTCGGCCTGCACGTCGGTGAGCTTGAAGGTCTTGATCAGGACCGGCTTCGGCTCATCCTCGTTGCGGATGATCTTGATCACCTTGTCGAGGTTCAGATAGGCGACGAGGAAACCGCCGAGCACATCGAGTCGGTGCTCGATCTGGCCGAGCCGATGCTTCGAGCGACGCACCAGCACGTCCTGGCGATGGTCGAGCCATTCCAGCAGCGCTTCCGGCAGGCTGACCACCTTCGGAATGCGACCCTTGACCAGCACGTTCATGTTGAGGCCGATGCGGCTCTCAAGCTCGGTGAGCTTGAACAGCGACTCCATCAGCAGTTCGGCATCGACGGTGCGGGCGCGCGGCTCAATGATGAGACGCACATCCTCGGTCGACTCGTCGCGCACGTCGGCGACCAGCGGCAACTTCTTCTCGTTGATCAGTTCGGCGATGCGCTCGATCAGCCGCGACTTCTGCACCAGCCACGGAATTTCGGTGATGACGATCTGGTAGCTACCGCGGCTGCCCTCTTCCTTGTCCCAGCGCGCGCGCACGCGGAACGACCCGCGGCCGGTCGTATAGGCTTCGGCGATCACCTCAGGCGGGTCGACGATCACGCCGCCGGTCGGAAAATCCGGACCCGGCACGAATTTCATCAGCGTCTTCGGCCGCGCATTGCGATTTTCGATCAGGAACAGCGCTGCGTCGCACAGTTCAGCGGCGTTGTGCGGCGGAATCGCGGTGGCCATACCGACCGCGATGCCCTGCGAGCCGTTGGCCAGCAGGTTCGGGAAGGCCGCCGGCAGAACGATCGGCTCATCCTCGCTGCCATCGTAGTTCGGACGGAAGTCGACCGCGTCGGCGTCGATGCCTTCAATCAGAAGCCGCGCAACTTCAGTGAGGCGCGATTCCGTGTAACGCATCGCGGCGGCGTTATCGCCATCGATATTGCCGAAATTGCCCTGCCCGTCGATCAGCGGATAACGCTGTGCGAAATCCTGCGCGAGGCGCACCAGCGCATCATAGACCGACTGGTCGCCGTGCGGGTGGAATTTGCCGATCACGTCACCGACGACGCGCGCGCTCTTCTTGAAGCCCGAACCGGGATCGAGTCGCAATTGCCGCATCGCAAACAGCAAGCGGCGATGCACCGGCTTCAGGCCATCGCGCGCATCGGGCAGCGCCCGGTGCATGATCGTCGACAGCGCGTAGTTCAGGTAGCGCTCTTCGAGCGCTTCCCGCAGTGCAATTTCCTGCACCTCACCCCGCTCGGGGGGAATCACTTGTTTGCCCATGCTGAAGGGCTACTGCGGGTGTTGGCCCCGAACAAGGCGATCGACGGGGCGTGGCGATGAACAAGAGATG
>JBQCFU010000594.1:0-16439 GCA_051958775.1 Pseudolabrys sp. | reverse complement strand
CAGAAGGCGTTGAAAGCCGATCCCTCTCTGGCGAAAAAGGTCGGAGACGAGCTCTTTCCCGGCGAAGAAGCCGACCTGATGCCGAGTCTTGTCGCCCGCGACGCGCCCTACTACGAAGCAACTATCACGACCGAGGCTATCAATGGCCTGAATAAGTTTGCCATTGTCAGTGGGCTGCTTGATCGGCCTTTAGCGCACGAGGACATCGTCGCTACCAAGTTTCAATCGATCTGGCACACCTGAAAGTGGGCATTGCGTACTTCCCCCACACGGCACGACATTCGCTAACGTCAGGAGGACTACCCCACCAGCTTACGCTACCTGAAAAGGAGCAATCACGCGCAAATGGATGCGCGAGCTGGCGCTCACGCCAAATGCGGCCTCGCGACTATTCCAGCGCGAGTTGGGAATGAGTTTCCGGGACTGACGTCAGCTCGTCCAGAGCTCCTATGCATTTGCGCATCGGATTCAAGGTGAGCCGATCAAAGTGATCGCCTCCCGTCTCGGCTACACCCCGAGCGCGTTCTCGGTGATGATGCGGCGCAATCTTCGAGCCGCCCGATCGTCCTGCGCGGACTGTCGCAAACCAGGAAACAAGCCGAATAGGCGCAGACGAGCTGACCGCGACCCAAGCGGTTATTCGTCGTCAACGTGTGCCATGCGTCCGATACTTTGCCGATTGGCGATTTATCCATTACAAGCGTCGCCCGCGAAAGAAAGATCAGTCACATCGCTGCATCCCGGCAAGTGCATACAAGGAGTGGCCGCATGTCCATCGCTGATGACATCGTGAACCGGATCAAGCGCGAAGATGTCGCCGCCTTCGCTCTTGAAATCTGCAACATCGATAGTCCCTGCGGACACGAAAGCGAAGTCGCCGACCATTTGTTCAAGTGGATGACACGCGAGGGTTTCGCTCCCCGCAAACTCGGCTTGTTCAGGGAGCGCTACAATCTCCTTGGCACCCTGCCCGGAACCGGCGGCGGCTATAGCCTGATCTTCAACAGCCACATGGATACGGCGGTGCCGCGCGAAGCGGACATGGTGCACGCCGACCCGACCAATCCCGTCTATCACAGCGCCTGGGAAGAGAATGGGCTCCTGTTCGGCGAAGGCATCTGCAACGACAAGGGCCCGATGGCGGCGTTTCTGATCGCCGCCAAAGCGATCAGAGAGTCCGGCCACAAGCTGAAAGGCGATCTTCTGGTCAGCGGCGCCGTGCATGAAACCGGCGGCGAACCATGCGGCGAAGAACCCGGCGTCTATCCCCATGCCAAGGAAATCGGCGCGCGCTACCTCGCAACTCATGGCGGCATCGCCGACTTCGCGCTGATTGCCGAAGGGACAGGGTTCGGAATGGCGTGGGTTGAAGCCGGGGAATGCTATCTGAAGATCACCCTGCGCTCCGATCAGCCGCCGTTCTACACCGCTTATCTGCCGGACCGCACGACCCTCGACAAAAGCCCGAACATGATCGTCGCAAGCGCGAGCGCCATCGCAGCGATAGAGAACTGGGCCGCGGACTATCAGAAGAAACACGTTTTTCACTGCGCAGGCGGAACAGTCGTTCCCAAGGCGCAGCTCGGCGGCATCGAGAGCGGCGACAAGCATCGCCCCTTCCTTTGCCCGCAACTCGCCAATCTCTACCTGCATGTTTTCATGCCACCGGGGCTCGATCCGCTGGAGATCAAGGACGAGATCAGCAGCAGCCTCAGCCACATCGGCCTCAGCCATAGCGTCGAGATCTATTCGTACCGACCGGGCTACGAAGCGAAGAACATCGATCCGTTCGTCGCGGCCGTGAAGCGCGCGCACCACGCGACCTTCAACGACGAGCCAAAGCCGCCCTATGTCGAAGCCACCAGCATGTGGCGCGATCTGACCGTCTGGAACGAAATCGGTGTGCCGGCGATGACCTATGGACCACGCTCGACCACGCATCAGTTCCAGCGGGCGCTGTCGGTCGACAGCCTGTATCAGGCAGCGTGCGTCTACGCGCGTATCGCCGTCGAGGTCTGCAACCAGGACAAGCCGCGTCGGCCGCGCTGATCCACGCTACCGGAGCGCAAGGCGGACAATGAACGGTCAACCGTAAATCGGCCGACCGCCGGAGGCGTGTTCTCGCGCCTGCAGCTTGCGACAGAAGTAGTTCCAGCTGTGATCCCAATGCACCGGGGTCATGATCTGGCTGCGGCGCTTTTCGCGGATCGGGCGCGTGAGGTTCACCGGGCCGATGTCGGCACTCATTCCGGCAAGCTGCGCCTTGCACGCCTGTTCCAGAAACACGCCGACGCAGATCGCATGCGACACCGACGTGCCGCAGAACGTTACGCCATGATTGGCGAGAAACACCGCGAACGATGAGCCCATGGCCTTCGCCATCGCCTGCCCTTCTTCCTTCGTGGTGATCAGGGCAACCTCATCCTGATGCCGCGGCACATCGATGAAATAATCCGCCGCGAGCGTGAAGGGCATCAGCGGTTCGGTGGACGCGGAAAAGACGCAGGCATGAAAGGGATGCGAATGAGCGACGACATTCACGTCCGGCCGGTTGCGCATGATTTCCGAATGGATCGGCCATTCGGAATGGCGGCGGCCTGAACCGGCGATCTGGTTGCCATCCCAGTCAACCAGGACGAAATCCTCAGGGCCCATGATCTCGCCGAGCCCGACACTGTTGCGCTTCATCCAGAAGCCGCGTCCCTCCGGGTCCCGATAGGACAGATGGCCGAGCGACATGTCACCGTGGCCCTCCATCTCCAGGATTCTGCAGCCGCGCGCGCATTCCTCCAGCGCGGCCTTAATCGGCTGGCTCAATGCCGGCTTGTCCATCGCCAACTCCCTTTTCATGTCAGTGCAAATTTCGGATGACATCACGGCTTCAGGCCGGTGCCTGAGGCATCCCGTATGGCACGCCACACGGCCTCCGGGCGGACCGGCAACGGAAGATTGTCGATACCGAACGGACGCAAGGCATCGAGAATCGCGTGCACGATCGCAGCAGGCCCACCGCAATTGCCGGCTTCGCTGCCGCCTTTGGTGCCGAGCAGCGTCTCTTTGGTCGGTACCGGCGCATGGCCGACCGCCATCGGCGGCATCTTGCGGGCACGCGGCATCGCGTAATCCATAAACGAGGCCGTCAGCATCTGCCCGGTCCCCTCTTCGTAGACAACGCGTTCGAGCAACATCTCACCGACAGCATTCGCCATCGATCCATAGAACTGATTGTCGAGCGCGAGCGGGTTGACGGGCGTGCCGGCATCGTCGATCGCGCTGACACGGACGATTTCGATCATGCCGGTCTCGGGATCGATCTCGACCTCCGCAATGATGCAGCCATTGGGAAACGTGTTCGGTCCATGATGCGTGGCCACCGCGCCGAGCCCCATGCCGAATTCGATCGGTAGGCCGGTCAATTGATAGGACTTCGTTGCTACCTGTTTCCACGTAACACGACGGTCGGTACCCACGACCTTGAAGAGATTGTCCTCGAACACGACATCGCCCGCGGCAGCTTCCATCATCCATCCGGCCAGACGCTTCGCCTTATCGATCACCTCATCGGCGGCAAGCTTGAGCGCTGAACCACCGACACCCATGGAGCGCTGCGCATAGGAGCCGCGACCGAACAGCACTTTGTCGGTATCGCCCTGGAAAACTTTCACCTCGTTTAGCGGCACGCCGAACCACTGCGACACCATCTGGGCGTACATCGTCTCGTGCCCCTGGCCGCACGACAACGTGCCGGCATGCACGGCGATCTCGCCGGTCGTGGACACCCGGATTTCCATGCGTTCGGAGGCGTTGCCGGCACGCTGACAATGCATGCCGATGCCGATCCCCCGCAACAGGCCGCGCGCTTCGGACGTCGCCCGACGTACGGGAAATCCATCCCAATCGGCAAGCGCCAGACACTTGTCGAGCGTCGCTTCAAAGTCGCCGCAGTCGTAGACGTAACCTTCGTAATGAGTCTGGAACGGCATTTCCGACGGCTTGATCATGTTGCGCCGGCGCATGTCGACCGGATCGATGTCCAATTCACGCGCTGCCTTTTCCATCAACCGTTCGAGCACAAGGCTCGCTTCGGGCTTGCCCGAACCACGATAAGTCTGCACCGGCGTCGAATTGGTGAACACCGCGCGGGCGACAGCCAGAACGTGGGGAATGCGATACGGCCCTGGATAGCTGATGCCGGCATTATGCGGCGGCACACCACCCGTCTCGACAAGATAGGCCCCAATGTCGAGTTCGACCGTGGTGCGAAACGCAAGCACCGTTCCGTCACGATCAAGAGCAAGCTCGCCGGTGGCGATTTGATGCCGCCCATGCGTGTCGCTTAGAAAACTCTCGGTGCGATCCGCGCGCCACTTGACCGGACGCCCCAGCTCACGCGCGGCCCAGGCAACCAGAATGTCCTCGGGATAGACGCCTTTCATGCCGAACGAGCCGCCGATATCGAGCGCGCGAACCCGGATCGACTGCTCGGCAAGACCGAGTACGTCCGCAACAGCCTGACGAACATAGAAGGGATGCTGACAGCAGGAGAAAACCGTCAGCCGCTGGTCGGTTGGATCGATCGTGGCCATCGCCACGCGCGGTTCCATCGGCGTCGGAGCGACACGCGGATAATGGATGCGAATTGTCGTCACGTGCGCAGCCTTCGCAAATCGTTCTTGGACCGCCGCGCGATCTCCGGTTTCGGTTTCGAAACTCAGATTGCTGGATGCTTCGTCCCAGACCCTGTTTGCACCGGGCGCTAAGGCGTCAGCGAGACCGACAGCGGGCAACGGTTCATAGCCGACGTCGATAAAGTCCGCTGCATCCTTGGCTTGCTCGAGCGTTTCGGCGACCACCAACGCGACGCGGTCGCCGACGAACCGCACCCTGTCGCGCACCAGCATCGACTGAACTGTTTTGTACGACGGTTTTCCGGTCAGATGCCGCTTTGGAAACGACGCGCTTTCAAAAACGCCGAAGTTTTCCCGCGCAACATCGGCGCCGGTGAGAATAGCAAGCACACCTGATGCGGCGCGCGCTGCGGTCGTATCGATTTTCGTGATCCGCGCATGAGCGTGCGGCGATCGCAAGACGTAACACCAGGCGGCATCGGCGCTGTTCACGTCATCCGTATAGCAACCGCGGCCAGTGACGAGCCGCATGTCTTCGAGCCGCGCAACTGCCGCACCGATACCTGTCGTGTTGCGCGACTCCGACTTCATCACGTCTGCGCTCTCACCGCGTCGGCTTTGCGCTACCCATACGGAGTGGAGAAGCTTGCGCGTCTTCGTCACGGTCGGGCGAGCGATGTCCGTACTTGACACGTCCGCCATTATTGTCAAACGTATTTGAACGCGTTGTTCAAATACGAACAGTCAGAAGCGAAGGACGCACTGCCGAGTTCGTGCTCACCGTCGGACACCTCGCAAACAGCCCCACACAGAACGCGCGCATGACAACACTGACAACCGTTGGTCCGTTGCATCAACATCGATCGGGAGCTTGTTTTCCGATCGCATCGATATGCGCGACGTGAACGAACCGCTCATCGAGAAACTTGCGATCGCCAGATACCACACGAAACCGCTGCACGTTCATCAATCCCTGTCCTAACCGTGGCATCGCATGACGATCGTCGAAGCAACCTCAATCTCCAAAAGTTTCGTTGATGCGACGACCGGCCGTGAAACCATCACTCTTGAGAACGTCAGCATCAGTGCTGCGGAAAACGATTTTCTGGTGCTGCTCGGACCAAGCGGCTCCGGCAAATCGACCTTTCTCAACATCATCGCGGGATTGACGCCGCACAACGGGCCACCGGGCCAGGTCTCCGTGCATGGACAGCCCGTCCATGCTCCGAATCCGAAGCTCATGGCCTACATGTTCCAGGACTCGGTCCTGCTGCCCTGGCGCACTGTCATCAAGAACATCGAGTTTGGGCTTGAAGCGCAGCCGATCAGCAAGGAGCAGCGTCGGGAACGCGCGTTGAAATATCTCGACATGGTCGGGCTGCGCGATTTTGCCGATTTCTATCCCCGACAGATTTCAGGCGGCATGGCGCAGCGCGTCGCCCTGTGCCGTGCGCTGGCGCTGGAAACCGACATCATCCTGATGGACGAGCCGTTCGGCGCCCTCGACGAACAGTCCCGCATCGTCCTCGGCGATGAGCTGGTCGAAATCTGGCGAAAGGTCCGGCGGACTTTCATCTTCGTGACGCACAGCCTCACTGAAGCGGATTATCTCGCCGAACGGATCGCAGTTTTCACGGCGCGCCCCGGCAAGATCAAGGCCGAATTCAAGGTCGACCTGCCTCGCCCGCGGAAAGTCGGCTCCCCGGAGTTCAACAAGATCGTCGACATGCTGTGGGAGCAGTTGAAAGAAGAATCCATCACCGCGCTCCAGCGCGAGAAATCAGGCGAAGACCGCGTCGCCTTGCCGAAGGAATAGACGGGTGCGACGCGTCAGCCCAACAGCCGCGCGGACGATCATCGTTATCGGCGTACTGGTGCTGTGCGAAATCCTGGCGCAACTCTCCTCCGCAAGCCGCATCCTTGTCGCTCCACCCAGTGAGATTTTCTGGCAACTGATCAAAATCGTCATGACGACGAGCGACGTTCCCGATTTCTATCCCAATCTCTGGATCACGCTCCAAGAGGTGATCGCCGCATTCGCCGTGACGGCCGTCGCCGGCGTCGGCCTCGGATTTCTGTTTGCGAGTTCGAAACTGATCGGCGACGCTTTTGAGCCGATCCTGCTGGTGCTTTACGCGATCCCGCAGGTCATCCTGTTTCCGCTGTTCGTGCTGATCCTCGGCATCGGCATGATGCCGAAGATCATCTTCGGCATCACAGTTGGCATCTTCGTCGTGATCTTCAACACCACCGCGGCGGTCCGGCAGATCGATCCGAATTATATGCGGCTGGCCTATTCGCTGGGTTACGGCAAGCTGAAGACCTTCTTCAAGGTGATCGTCCCGGCGACGGCGCCGACGATCCTCACCGGCCTTCGTCTTGGTTTCGGCTACACGGTCATCGGCGTACTGGCCGCAGAACTGCTCGTCGTCACCCATGGACTGGGTTCGCTGATCGACTGGGCTTCGTTCAACTACTTCACGCCGCAGCTTTATGCGCTGATCATCATCGCGCTGATGATCGGCGTCGTCGGCAACAGCATCTTCACCGCCCTCGAGCGTCGGTGGGTCAAATGAGCGCCAACGCCATCTCGCCGCGCCGGCATGTCGCCCTCACACGCCTGATACAGATCGTGTTTGTCGGCTCCGTTCTGCTAGTCTGGCAACTGGCCGCAACGCTTGGGTGGGTCGATAGTCTGTTCCTTGCCACGCCGGCCGCGACGGCGGGCGCCTTTGTGAAAACCGCGATCCTGTCCCAGCCGCACCTTGCCGCGACACTCTCGTCATTCGTCCTCGCACTCGTTCTTGGCGTGACGGTTGCCTTGATCGTCGGCTTCCTGATCAACGCGTCGCGATACAGCTATTTCGTATTCATGCCGCTGCTAGCGCTGGGCGTGACCATTCCGAAGGTCACCCTGCTGCCGCTGTTCGTGCTCTGGTTCGGTATCGAGAAAACGACCATCGTCGCCTATGCGGCGTTATCCGCATTTTTCCCGATGGTTCTCAACGTCTCGGCCGCGAGCCAGGAGGTGAAGCCAACTCAGCTCACGCTGGCACGCGCGATGGGATATTCGGGGCTGCAGACCTATCGCAAGGTTGTTCTTCCGGCGATGATCCCCGTGCTGACGTCCGGACTGTTTTACGCCTGCAATGCGGCCTTGATGGGCGTTTTCATCGTCGAACTGGTGCTCGCGCGCTTTGGCGTCGGCGCATTCGTTCGGGAACTGGCCACGACATTCAGAACGCCGGAGCTCTATGCCGCGATCATTCTGATTTCGCTGATCACCGTGGTCATCAACATGTCGCTTTGGCTGCTGGCACGCCACTTCAGCAAATGGCGGGCTTAATTCGAGGCTGATGTCGAGTCATGAAACATAACCAAGAGAGAAAGGCATCATGAAACACTTTCTTCGTATCCTGGTTGGAGCTTCCCTGGTTGCGCTGGCGGTGAATTCGCCGTCCCATGCGCAAGAAAAGCTCAAGGTCGGCAGCTCCGTTCAAGATTCCCCGTTCTACTACCTGCCAATGGCAGCTGCGGAAGAACAGGGAATCTTCAAGAAGCACGGCCTCAACGTCGAATGGGTGCCTTCGAAGAGCGGATCCGATCTCGAACGCGCTTTTGCCGCGTCCGCACTCAAGATCGGCCTGTCCTCGGCCGGCGCCGATGCGATCGGCATCACACGCGGCATTCCGATTTCCGTGATCGCAACGCTGGTCCCGGATGATGACTTCACCGTCTGGGCCTCGTCGCAGGGCAAGATCAAGAAGCCCGAGGATCTCAAGGGCGCCAAGATCGGCGTCGCCCGCTTCGGCGGCCTCGAACACTCCTATGCGCAGCTCGCCGCCAACAAGCTCGGCATTGAAAAGGACGTCCAGTATGTTTCGACCGGCGGTATCAACGAAAGTCTTGCCGCTCTGATCTCCGGCTCCATCGACGCGGTCGTGCTGCCTGCTTCAAACATGGTGAAGCTCGAGCTTGAGGGCAAAGTCCGGGAAGTCGTCCCGATCAGCAAATTTGTGCCGCAGCCTTCGATCACGTTCACCATCACGGCGCGCAAGGACTTCATCGCCAGCGATCCGGGCACGGTGAAAAAGGTCGTCGACTCGATCCTCGAAGCCAACCGCTTCATCAAGAGCGACCAAGGGAAAGCCTGGGCGCTGAAAAAGATCGCTGAAAATCAGAGCGTCTCGGAACAAGGCGCCGAGCTGATCTACAAGACGCTGAACTTCAACCCGGATGGAAAGCTTCAGAAGGCGGCGATCGACAATGTCGTGAAGTTTCTGGTCGACTTCAAAATCCTGAAGACCGACAAGCCGCCGACTGCCGATCAGATCATGGACGACCAGTTCGTGAAATAACGCACGGCCGATACATCGAGCTTTCAGAGGCTAGCCTGCGTCGTGCAGGCTAGCCTTTTTCTTTTCCAGATCAGCTCTATCGCGCGGGCGGCAACGCAAACATATCGCGCGGCAGCGACTGGATGAAGGCGAGAGCATCCGAGAGCTTCACGACGTCGGAATACTTGGCGTGCATGTCACACAGACTGAGCGCATGGCTCGCCTGGGAGCGGTCGAAGCAGGCTTCTTCGACCAACGCCACCTTCTAAGTCCGCGAAAAGGCATCGCCGACCGTCGCACGCACGCAGCCGCTGGTCGTACCGCCAGTGACGATAAGGCTATCGGCTCCCAGTTGCGTGAGAAGGCTCCCGAGCGGCGTATCGTGAAACCCGCTGGGCTTCAGCTTGCCGATGACGATATCGCGCGGCTCGGGCGCAATGACGGAGACGATTTCATCGCCGTTGAGATTGCTCGGGGGAGCCACGAAGCTTTGGTCGAGCCGGCTTTGCTTCCATTTCCACGAGCCAGCGTCCCAACCGTCCTTTCGGAACCCGCCGGTCGTGTAGATCACCGGCAGTCCCTGTGCACGCGCCACCGGCAGCAGCGCTTTGAGCGCGTCGATGCTGTCCCAGGCGGCATCGCCGCACGAATTGCACCACCGTTCGATCGACTGAAGGATCGGCTCGCGCTTGTCCCCGCAGAAATTATAGCTGACGTCGATGACGAGAACGGCAGGACGCTGGCCGAAACCTTGCCGCGAACCATATCCGCTCGCCGCAAAAACAGCCTTGTCCTGCTCTGTCAGGAAGCGATTCCAGATTGGTTCATTCACGATCGACGACACATTTCTGATGGGGCCAGCTGCAAAATTCTAAGCGGCAGCTAGCATACATCAGAACTTGGGTCGAGATTCCGCGTCGGCGCGAGTTCCGGCCCGCTACGCGCCAGCGATATCGCTCCAGCAATCCAACAGGATTCGCGTGTCTCGGTCACATGTCGCGCCATCAGATCGACCGCATGACCGCATCACACCCGATCACCGCTTCCATGATCGGCCGGTGTTCGTCGAGATCGCCGCGCTGCTTCATGATGATCGCACGCGGGAGATTGCGATAACGTGAGGACTGGTCGAACAGCTGATCGCAATAACGCAAATCCAGCGCGACGGCGCCTGCTGACTTCGAGGAACTCCTTCGACCAGTCATAATATATCGAGGCAGCGATACCCTCACGGCGGCAAAGCTCGGAGGTGTTTCCTGCGCAATCCCTCCAGCATGGTCGGCAGCAAAGAGGTGCTGCAGGCCGCCATTGCGGGCAACCAGACTGGGAATGGAAATGTTGGTGGTTTTGTACGCAAATGGCGCGCCCGAAAGGATTCGAACCTCTGACCCCCAGATTCGTAGTCTGGTGCTCTATCCAGCTGAGCTACGGGCGCGCAGGGCTGCGGCGGGCGAACCGGCCGAAACCGGGCGCATAGCTATCGTCTCAACGGCGGCTTGGCAAGACTCGGTTTGAGGCTTGGTTTCAGAAAACCCGCGAGCCGGAAAAGCAGAAAAACCGCCGACTTCCGAGACAGATACGGCCGATGCGTGAGGGTCATCAGCCCGGGCGGTGCCGCCCGGCGCGATCCGACACAATATATAATGAAGCGACGGCGGTGTTCCCCCGCCCACAGCAGCGGCGCGGCTCAAGCCGGCTTCGCCCCTCACGCGCGGCGGCGCAGCGGCAACTCCAGCGCCCGGTCCGGAACGGTGATGCGGAAGGTTGCGCCGATGGTGCCGTCCACCAGGCGGATTTCGCCGCCATGGGCGCGCACCAGTTCCGCGACGATGGCGAGCCCAAGGCCGGAGCCGCCGGAGCGGGTCGAGCCCTGGAACGCCTCGAACAGATGCGACCGCGCCTTTTCGGAGAAACCCGGCCCGGTATCCGCCACCTCGATCTCCACCACCGCGCCGACGCGCCGCCCGGTGATGCGGATCTGGCCGACGCCGGCTTCGGCGTTCGGATCGCTCTCGATCGCCTGCCGCGCATTGCGGGTGAGATTGAGCAGGATGCGGAACAACTGCTCCGGGTCCGCGTCGATCATCAGCCCGCGCTCCAGCGCGACGATCCAGCGGATCGGCGTGTCGTCGCCGAGACCGAGCGCGTCGCGCGCTTCGGCGGTCACCGGCTCGAGCGCGATCATGCGCCGGTCGGGCGCCGGCTCCGGCGCCGCGCCGTAAGAGAGCGTCGCCTGGCAGAAAGCGATGGCGCGCTCGATCGCGCGCTCCAGCTTCGGCGCGAACCGCTGCACCGTCGGATCGACGGAATCGGCGATGCGGTCGGAGAACAGCTGCGCCGATGCCAGCAGGTTGCGCAGGTCGTGGTTGATCTTCGACACCGCGAGACCGAGCGCGGCAAGCCGGTTCTTCTGCTGCAGCATCGATGCGAGATCGTGCTGCATCGCCGCCAGTTCGCGCTCGGCGGTGGCGATCTCGTCGCGCCGGCCGGACGGCATGATGACGCGCGAGGGATCTTCCGGATTGCCATGAAACGCGATCATGTTGGCAGTGATGCGCCGCATCGGCAGCACGAACATCATATGCAGCGCGATGTAGATCAGCGCCGCGGTGATCAGCGCGATCCCGAGCGACACCAGCAGCGCATTGCGCGAGAACCGGATCATGGCCGCGCGCAACGGCGCTTCCGGCAGCACGATTTCGAGGAACTGGCCGCCCATCGGCGCGTCGCCAACCACGCGGATGAAGTCGTCGGGTTTCCCGAGGAACAAGGTCTGCAGCGCGTCGAGCACCGCCATGGGTTTCGACACTTCGCGCATATCGACGTCGTGTTGGATCGCCGGCGGCATGTCGGAGATCGCCAGCAGGCGGCGCTGGTCGCCCATCTTCATGGCCACGGCCTTGGCGCCGATGCTGTCGAGGATCTGCCGGGCCAGCGGCTCCGGCACCATGCCGCTCGGCGCGGCGTCGAGCACCAGCGCCGCCGTGTGGGCGGCGGCGAGCCGGTCATTGAGCCAGTTCAGCCGGAAATTGGCGATGGCCGGCACATAGATCAGGATTTCCGCCACCGTCACGACCAGCAGCGTCAGCGCCAGGAGCTTGCCGGACAGGCCGAAACCGCGCCCAAAACCCCGCTTGGCGGGAGGCGCGCGCTCCGGCGGCCTTTCGGTCCTCTGGTCTGCCGTCCTGTCGGTCATCACGCTCGATTACCCGGCCAGAACGGCGGGCCGTCCGGCCAAAATATAGCGGAATCGCAATATGTGATGATGCGCCCCACCCGGCGGAGCGTCAAACCACGGCCCGCCCGGCGATCACATCAGCCCCGTTAGCGCTATATTTGCCTGGTTTATGGGGCGGAACCATGGCCGCCGCGCGCTCGCGCCAATGTCGCCGATGCACCCAGCTACATTGACGCGCAGGGGTGCCCTCCCGTATAAGCCCCGCAAATTCCGGCACATCCCGGCCTACTGGAACGCCTTGCAGCGGAGACTTGTTTCGTGAAGCGGACTTATCAACCCAGCAAACTGGTGCGCAAGCGCCGCCACGGTTACCGCGCCCGCATGGCCACCAAGGGCGGCCGCAAGGTCGTTGCCAAGCGCCGTGCCCGCGGCCGCAAGCGCCTGACGGCCTGATCGCGGCGCGCGGCCAGCGCCGCCTGCCTCGATGGAGCGAGTACGGAAACGCGCGGATTTCGTTGCCGCGGCGTCCGGGCTCAAGGTGCCCGCGCCAGCTTTCGTGCTGCAGGTCCGCAAGCGGGACCAGAAGCAAGATCAGAAGCGCGATCCGACCAAGCAAGAAGCGGCCGATGCACCGCGCGTCGGCTTCACGGTGACGAAGAAGATCGGCAATGCGGTCGAGCGCAATCGCATCCGCCGCCGGCTGCGCGAGGTGGTGCGGCTCTCCGATCCGCGACACCTGCGTTCCGGGCATGACTATGTACTGATCGGCCGGCGGGCAGCGCTGACGCTGCCGTTTGTCCGGCTGACGCAGGATTTCGACGGCGCCTTGCGGCGCGCATTTGCGGGGCGACACCGCACCAACGGACCAGAACAACAGGTCACGGGCTGATCATGACCGACCAGAAGAACACCATCATCGCAGTCGTGCTGTCGGCGCTCGTGCTGATTGGCTGGCAATATTTTGTCGGCGTGCCGCAACTGGAAAAGCAGAAGCAGGAACAGGCCCAGCAGCAGGCGCAGAAGCAGCCGCAGCCCGGTCAGCCGGCAACGCCGACCCAGACCGCGCAGCCGAACATTCCCGGCGCAGCGCCTTCGGTCCCCGGCCAGACGGCCGCAACGCCGACGCAGCAGCCGGCAACCCGCGCCGCCGCCATCTCCGCGACGCCGCGCGTCTCCATCGACACGCCGGCGCTGCGCGGTTCGGTGTCGCTCAAGGGCGGCCGCATCGACGACATTTCGCTGAACCGCTACCACACCACCGTCGATCCGAACTCGCCGGCGATCGTGCTGCTGTCGCCGTCCGGCAGCCCGGAGCCGTTCTATGCCGAGTTCGGCTGGGTGCCCGCCTCCGGCGCGGCGAAGCTGCCGAACGCGGAGACGATGTGGACGCAGCAAGGCTCCGGCACGCTGACGCCGACGAAGCCGCTGACGCTCACCTGGGACAACGGCGAGGGTCTCACCTTCCGCCGCACCATCTCGGTCGACGACAAGTATCTGTTCACGATCAAGGATGAAGTGACGAACGGCGGCAGCGCCGCGGTGTCGCTCTATCCCTAGGCGCTGATCTCGCGCCACGGCACGCCGCACATCGAGGGCTACGACATCCTGCACGAAGGCCTGATCGGCGTGATGGGCGACAAGGGCCTGCAGGAAGTCAGCTACAAGAAGATCGAAGAAGAGAAGAGCCAGCAGTTCGACGTCACCAATGCCTGGCTCGGCATCACCGACAAATACTGGGCGGCGACGCTCGCCCCCGCTTCCGACGCGCGGGTGAAGGCGCGCTTCTCCTCCGGCACCGTCGGCACGCTCAAGACCTACCAGACCGACTACCTGCAGGACGCGCAGAGCATCGCGCCGGGCGCGACCGCCAGCGTCAGCACGCGGCTGTTCGCCGGCGCCAAGGAAGTCAACGTCATCAACGAGTATCAGAAGAGCCAGGACATCAACCGGTTCGATCTGATGATCGACTGGGGCTGGTTCTACTTCATCACCAAGCCGATGTTCTTCCTGATGGACTACATCTATCGGCTGGTCGGCAATTTCGGCATCGCCATCCTGCTGGTGACGGTGCTGGTCAAGCTGCTGTTCTTCCCGCTCGCCAACAAGTCCTACGCCTCGATGGCGAAGATGAAGGCGGTGCAGCCGCAGATGCAGGCGCTGCGCGAGCGCTATCCGGACGACAAGGTGAAGCAGCAGCAGGAGCTGATGGAGCTCTACAAGCGGGAGAAGATCAATCCGGTGGCCGGCTGTCTGCCGATCGTCGTGCAGATCCCGGTGTTCTTCGCGCTGTACAAGGTGCTGTTCGTCACCATCGAAATGCGGCACGCGCCGTTCTTCGGCTGGATCAAGGACCTCTCGGCGCCGGACCCGACCAACCTGTTCACGCTGTTCGGCCTGATCCCGTGGGATCCGACGATCCTGCCGGTGGTCGGCCACTTCCTGCATCTCGGCGTGTGGCCGCTGATCATGGGCGTGACCATGTGGGCGCAGATGAAGCTCAACCCCGCCCCGCCGGATCCGACCCAGAAGATGATCTTCGACTGGATGCCGCTGATCTTCACGTTCATGCTGGCGTCGTTCTCGGCCGGTCTCGTGATCTACTGGGCCTGGAACAACACTCTCTCGGTGATCCAGCAGTCGATCATCATGAAGCGGAACGGCGTGAAGATCGAACTGTTCGACAACATCAAGTCGATGTTCAGCAAGAAGAAGACGCAGACCTAGCGCCGCACGTCTTAGCGTTCACCGCATCATGGCCGGGGCTTTGCCCCGGCCATTTCGTTGTATAAGAGCCACCATGACCACCTTCACCCGCGCCGAACTCGATCAGGGCCGCCAGATCTTCACGGTGCCGTGGGATTTCGTCAGCGCCGCCTCGTCCACCGCGTCGCTGCCGAAGCCGCATGGCATCGAGATCGCGCTCGCCGGCCGCTCCAATGTCGGCAAGTCGAGCCTGATCAACGCCCTCACCGGCCGCAAGGCGCTGGCGCGCACCTCGAACACGCCGGGCCGCACGCAGGAACTGATCTTCTTCTCCGCCGGCAAGAACATCTCGCTGGTCGACATGCCGGGTTACGGCTTTGCCGCCGCGCCGAAGGACAAGGTCGCGGCCTGGACCTCGCTGATCCACGACTACCTGCGCGGCCGGCGCAATCTCGCCCGCGTCTATGTGCTGATCGACGCGCGCCACGGTCTCAAATCCACCGACGACGAAGTGCTCGACACGCTCGGCCAGGCCGCCGTCAGCCACGAGATCGTGCTGACCAAGGCCGACGCGGTGAAGCCCGACGAACTCGCGCGCCGCATCGACGAGACGCGCGCGGCGATCGCCAAGCGTCCCGCTGCATTCCCGGACGTGCTCGTCACCTCATCGGAAACCGGCGCCGGCATGCCGGAACTGCGCGCCGCCATCGCCCGTCTCGTCAACGAGCGGCGCTGACACGCTCCAATAGCCAGGCGAAGGCGCGGCCCAGTTCATCAGCGCCGTTGCGACCATACCAGCGGCCGTGCGCGAGGATGATCCGCTCCGGCGCCCAGGCGACCATCGTCTCCACTGCCCGCCGCAATACCGTACGATCGTAAGCAAACCGCATGTCGCGCGGCATGCTGCCATGCGGATCGCCGACGCCGCCGAGCCGCACCAGCCATCGCATCCACCAGGCATCGATGCGCTGCGGCTCGAAATTCTCGATCATGTCGGTGAGGATCAGCGTGCGGCTCGCACGATGAAAGAACACCGCCTCGCTGAAGGCGCGCCCGCGCACCACTCGCGTCCCCAGCGCGTCATCCCATGGATAGCCCTCGTCGCGATCGAGCGACAGACCAGTGACGCCGATGCGGCGGCGCGCCTTGTCCGGCATCTGCGGCGCAAGATAGACGCTCGCCTGCGGCCACCCGCGATGCCAGTCGCTCACCCACCAGTAATGCAGACGGTTCGGCGCAACGATCCAGCGCACCGCGCCGAGCGCAGTGATCGCTTCGCGCAGCGACGCGGTGAGCCGCGTCGGTGAATGCACGAACAACGCATCGCCGATCCGCACCACCGTCATCCGGGTCGGGAACGGCATGCGCAGCAGCGGCGGACCGAAACGGATGATCGGCCCGTCGACGATCCACACATCGTTCGCCACCGGCTTCACTGTGTCGAGCGGATCATATGTCTGCATCGCTGCGATCCTCGCGCATCGCCTCGTCTCGTGCGCGCGATGCCGGCCGATATTCGTCGCCGCACATATGTCAACGATTCGCATCGCGCATCGGTTGCAGCCAATGACCGCTGTTTGTTCGCGCGCGTTT
>JBQCFU010000593.1:0-3714 GCA_051958775.1 Pseudolabrys sp. | reverse complement strand
CGAGCGTCGCCCATTGATCGCGCGGCGGCAAACCGACGGTGGCCGGCGCAGCGATGCGCGCATCGAGCCGCGCGATCAGCGCCTCTTTCCACGTTTTGCGTTCAAGCTGCCAGATGCCGAGCCCGATCAGGATCGCCAGCGCGGCGACCGTAAAGATGGTTGGCGTCAGCCAGCCGCCGCGACGTTCGCCGAACTCGCGCGCCCTCATTCGCTTTTGCCCATCAGCCGCCCCTCGGCCGCCTTGTGGTGGTACTGCAGGGCGATCAGCACGCCCTTGAGCGGCCGCAACGGTCCCAGCGTGACGATCAGGATCAGCGGCAGCCACAGGGCGATGTGGACCCAGTACGGCGGCGCATAAGCGAACTCGACACCGAGCGCGAGGAAGACGACGAGAAAGCCGGCGAGCAGGATGACGAACACCGCAGGACCGTCGCCGGCATCGGCGAAATCGTAAGCAAGGTCGCAGCGGTCGCAGGCCGGCTTGAGCGTCAGAAAGCCGCTATAGAGCGCACCTTCGCCGCAGCGCGGACAACGGCAGCGCAGGCCACGCATGATCGTCGTCTGCTGTGAGATATCCGGCGTCTGATCGGTCATGACAAGCGACCTCATCCGCAGTCTTGTTCAATGAAAAAAGGGCGGCGCGAAGGCCGCCCTTTTTGAAAGTGTATCACCCGTCAGTGGTGGCCACCGCCGGCCACCGGCCCGCCGTAACCCCAGACATAGATCGCAGCGAACAGGAACAGCCAGACCACGTCGACGAAGTGCCAGTACCAGGCAGCGAACTCGAAGCCGAGATGCTGCTTCGGCGTGAAGTGGCCGGCAAGCGCGCGGAACAGACAGACGATCAGGAAGATCGTGCCGATGATGACGTGCGCGCCATGGAAGCCGGTCGCCATGAAGAACGTCGCGCCGTAGATGTTGCCTTTGAAGGCGAACGCGGCGTGCGAATATTCATAGGCCTGCACGCAGGTGAAGATCATGCCGAGCAGGATGGTCAGCACCAGACCCCACTTCAGGCCCTTGCGGTCACCTTCGAGCAGCGCGTGGTGCGCCCAGGTGACCGTCGTGCCCGAGGTCAGCAGGATCAGCGTGTTGAGCAGCGGCAGATGCCAGGGATCGAAGGTCTCGATGCCCTTCGGCGGCCAGACGCCGCCGGTGAAGGTGATGCGCGAGATCTCGTGCGCGTCGCCCGGGAACAGTGCCGTGTTGAAATAGGCCCAGAACCAGGCAACGAAGAACATCACCTCGGAGGCGATGAATAGCAGCATGCCGTAGCGGTGATGCAACTGCACCACGCGGGTGTGGTCGCCCTTGTATTGCGCCTCACGGATAACATCGCGCCACCAGCCGACCATCGTGTAGAGCACCAGCAGCACGCCGGCGCCGAACACCAGCGGCGCGGCGGAATACAGGTGGTGCATCCAGGAGATCGCGCCGACCGCGAGCACAAAGGCCGCGACCGAGCCGACCACCGGCCACGGACTCGGATCGACCAGGTGATAATCGTGGTGCTTTGCGTGCGCCTCAGCCATCGTCGTCTCCATTGAATCCTAGATGCGTCCCGCCGGCTTGGCCGCCTTGTCCGTGGCATCTGCCACCGGCTGGGGCGCCTCGCGCTGCGGGAAGAATGTGTAAGACAGCGTGATCGTGTTGAGCCCGTCCTGCTCGGCGTCCGCGGCGAGCT
This sequence comes from Pseudolabrys sp., assembly GCA_051958775.1. Lineage (GTDB taxonomy): Bacteria > Pseudomonadota > Alphaproteobacteria > Rhizobiales > Xanthobacteraceae > Pseudolabrys. Next base: position 2,030 of record JBQCFU010000593.1, on the reverse strand, counting down.
TCGGATCGACATAGAACACGACCGGCATCTCGCGCGTCTCGCCCGGCTTCATCGTCTGTTCGGTGAAGCAGAAGCAGTTGATCTTCTGGAAGTAGATACCGACCGTCGGCGGCGACACGTTATAGCCCGCCTGCGCGTAGGTTTCGCGCGCGCTCTGATTGGTCACTTTGTAAAGTGCGGTGACGACCTCGCCGACCCGCACGGTCATCGAGGTCTGCTCCGGCTTGAATTTCCACGGCAGGCCCGGCATCACGTTGCCGTCGAAGCGGATGGTGATGGTGCGATCCAGCACTGCGCCGGCCTCAGGCGCGGCATGCGCCACCTGCGTCGTGCCGCCGAACCCGGTGGTGCGGCAGAACCAGTTGTAGAGCGGAACGGCGGCGTAGGATGCCGCCACCATCAGGCCGACAACCGCGCCACAGGACGCGGCGATGATCAGATCGCGCTTCGTGTTGCCCGACTTCGTGTTGCCCGACTTGCTCATAATGGCCTGACCAGAACGCCCGGCCCCTTCACCAGTGTGACGATGTAGAACAGCACCACCAGCGCGACCAGGGCGAGCGCCAGCGCGATCGAGCGCGAGCGGCGCGCACGCTGCTGCTCCGGCGTCAGAACGACACCCTTCTCATCGTGGCCTTCGTCCTGCTTGGCCTGCTGCTGCTCGTTATTGTCCATCGCCAGAACCGTCACACCGCCACCCACGACATGAAGCCGCCGAAGCCGCGCTCCACCAGGAGCACCGCGAACAGCAGGAACAGGTAGAGGATCGAGAAGGCGAACATGTTGCGGCAGGCGGCATAGGCCGGAGCACGCTCGCGCCAGATCTGCCAGGCGATCAGGAGCATGATCGCGCCGGTCGCGATCGACACGGCCGCATAGACCGGGCCAGCGAAACCGAGCAGCCACGGCGCGGCACCAAGCGGCGCCAGCAGGATCGTGTAGAGCAGGATCTGGCGGCGGGTCTCGCGCTCCCCCGCGACCACCGGCAGCATCGGGATCCCTGCGCGCGCGTAATCGTCGGACTTGTAGAGCGCCAACGCCCAGAAGTGCGGCGGCGTCCAGAAAAAGATGATCAGGAACAGCATCACCGGCTCAAGCGACATGCTGCCGGTGACGGCAGCCCAGCCGATCATCGGCGGGAACGCTCCGGCGGCACCGCCGATGACGATGTTCTGCGGCGTCAAGCGCTTCAGCCACACCGTATAGACGACGGCGTAGAAGAAGATCGTGAAGGCGAGTAGCGCGGCCGCGGCGATGTTGACCAGCAAACCGAGCACCACCACCGAGCCGATCGACAAAGTGAGGCCGAAAGCGAGCGCCTCTCCCGGCTGGATGCGGCCTGCCGGAATCGGACGGCGCGCGGTGCGCGTCATCTTCGCGTCGACATCGGCCTCGTACCACATGTTCAGCGCACCGGCGGCGCCGGCGCCGACGGCGATGCAGAGCAGCGCCGTGAAGCCGATCACCGGATGCACGTGTCCGGGCGCCACCGCGAGGCCGACCAGAGCGGTGAAGATGACAAGCGACATCACCCGCGGCTTGAGCAGCGCGAGATAGTCCCCGCCGCTGGCGAGGCTCGGCTGCGCAAGTCCCGACTGCGCATGCGCCGCCGGAGCCCCGGAGGGTCCGCGCAGATCGGCGCCGTCGCTGACGAGTGACATCACAGGTCCCGGATTACAGAGGGTGTCGCTGCCGCTACTTGATGCGCGGCAGCGTCTCGAACTGGTGGAACGGCGGCGGCGAGGACAGCGTCCACTCGAGAGTGGTCGCACCCGGGCCCCACGGATTGTTGCCGGCGACGCGCTTCTTCGCGAAGGCTTCGACGATACCGTAGAAGAAGATCAGCACGCCGAAACCGGAAATGTACGAGCCGTAGGACGACACCAGGTTCCAGCCCGCGAAGGCATCCGGATAGTCGACATAGCGGCGCGGCATGCCGGCCAGCCCGAGGAAGTGCTGCGGGAAGAAGACGAGGTTCACGCCGACGAAGGTCACCCAGAAGTGCAGCTTGCCGATGGTTTCGTTGTACA
>JBQCFU010000592.1:0-2260 GCA_051958775.1 Pseudolabrys sp. | reverse complement strand
ACCCCGACCCTCTCCCCGCAAGCGGGGAGAGGGAGAGCAGGCGCACTGCCCTCCTCAATGCAGCGGGGCCGCCTGCGGCCCCTGGCCGACCTCGATCTTGGCGGCGGCGATCACGGCCTGGGTGCGGCTCTCGACCCCGAGCTTCTGCAGGATCGCGGAAACGTGGGCCTTCACCGTCGCCTCGGAGACGTTGAGCTGATAGGCGATCTGCTTGTTCAGCAGACCTTCCGACAGCATCATCAGCACGCGCACCTGCTGCGGCGTCAGCGTCGCCATGCGCGCCATCAGGGCCGCGGTCTCGGCGTCCGAACCGGCGCTGAGATCGACGTCCGGCGGTGTCCACAGGCCGCCGCCGAGGATGCGTGAAATTGCCGCACGCATGTCCTCGACGCCGAGGGTCTTCGGGATGAATCCGGAGGCGCCGAACTCCATGCAGCGGCGGATCGTGGCGGGATCGTCGTTGGCCGAAACCACGACCACCGGTACGCCGGGGTACTGTGTGCGCAAATAAATCAGCCCGGAGAATCCGCGCGCGCCGGGCATCGCCAGATCGAGCAGCACGAGATCGATATCGCCGCTGCGATCGAGGATCGCGACCGCCTCGTCGAACGTGCCGGCTTCGGCGATTTCCGCGCGATTCATCAGGCCGGAAATGCCTTCGCGCAACGCGCCGCGAAACAGCGGATGATCGTCCGCGATCAGCAATTTGTATTCGACAGCCTCGCTCACCATCACCTCGACAAACCGGCCCCGCCGGCCGTTACCGCCCCTGGCCCTCTATATCGAAATTTTGTCGCGGGCGTCCTGGAATGTTGCGCCCGGACGGCCGCGACGCCCCGTAAATCAAGGCGCCGCCTCGATTATTCGCACTGCAAAAATTCAGCGTTATAAGTAATTTATGCCAGTGGAATAGCCTAAAGTCTAATAGGTGGGTTCCAAGTCTTCGCGACTACCATGGGCCGCCGGGGCGGAAATCCATAAGCGCTTCGCCGCGGCGAGGAAACATCCAGACAAGCCTTTGGGGGCCCCATGTCAACAGTCACGGCAACGTCAGCGCGCGGCGCCGGCATGACGAAGGACGAACGCTTCGTCATCGTCGCGTCGTCTCTCGGCACCGTCTTCGAGTGGTACGATTTCTATCTCTACGGATCGCTTGCGGCGATCATCGGCGCGCAGTTCTTCAGCGCCTATCCGCCGGCCACGCGCGACATCTTCGCGCTTCTCGCGTTCGCCGCGGGCTTCCTGGTGCGTCCGTTCGGCGCCATCGTCTTCGGTCGCGTCGGTGACATCGTCGGCCGCAAGTACACCTTCCTCGTCACCATTCTCATCATGGGTCTCTCGACGTTCTTCGTCGGCCTGCTGCCCAGCGCGGCGACGATCGGCATCGCGGCGCCGATCATCCTGATCTCGCTGCGCCTGCTGCAGGGCCTGGCGCTCGGCGGCGAATACGGCGGCGCGGCGACCTACGTCGCCGAACACTCGCCGATGGGCAAGCGCGGCTACTACACGTCGTTCATCCAGACCACCGCGACGCTCGGCCTCTTCCTCTCGCTGCTGGTGATCCTGTTCACACGCACGATCCTCGGCGAAGCCGAATTCGCCTCCTGGGGCTGGCGCATTCCGTTCCTGCTCTCGGTGGTGCTGCTCGGCATCTCGGTCGTGATCCGGCTGAAGCTGAACGAGTCGCCCGTCTTCCAGCGCATGAAGGACGAGGGCAAGGGCTCGAAAGCGCCGCTGACCGACGCCTTCGCCAACTGGTCGAACGGCAAGCTCGTGCTCATCGCCCTGCTCGGCGGCGTCATGGGCCAGGGCGTGGTCTGGTATACGGGCCAGTTCTACGCGCTGTTCTTCCTGCAATCGATCCTCAAGGTCGACGGCTACACCGCCAACCTGCTGATCGCCTGGTCGCTGCTGCTCGGCACCGGGTTCTTCATCGTGTTCGGCGCGCTGTCCGACAGGATCGGCCGCAAGCCGATCATCCTCGGCGGCTGTCTGATCGCGGCGATCACCTTCTTCCCGATCTTCAAGGCGATCACCACCAAGGCCAATCCGGCCCTGGAAAAGGCGATCGAGACCGTGAAGGTCGAGGTGGTGGCCGATCCGAAGGGCTGCGGCGATCTCTTCAACCCCGTCGGCACGCGCGTCTTCAGCGCGCCCTGCGACACCGCGCGCGCCTACCTGTCGCAGTCGTCGGTCAAGTACTCGACCACGTCGGGCCCGGCCGGCTCCGGCGTCAAGGTGGTGGTCAACGGCAAGGACG
>JBQCFU010000591.1:0-2594 GCA_051958775.1 Pseudolabrys sp. | reverse complement strand
GAGCCGCTGCTGCTGCCGGCGAGCGCCTGACGCGACACTGTCTCGCCGGGCGTCGCCGCCAAAATCCGGAGCATTTCGCGCTCGCGGTCGGTGAGATGGACGACGTCTTCGCCCTTGCGCAGTTCGCCGCGACCGATGTGAAACACGAACGGACCGAACCGCACGCTTTCCGGCGGCGGCGCGGCCGCGGGCTGCGCGCGCTTGAGGATCGCCGCGATCCGCAGCGAGAGTTCGCGTGGCTCGAATGGTTTGGCGACATAGTCGTCGGCGCCGCTCTCCAGCCCCCTGATCCGGCTTTCCGCGGCATCGCGCGCCGTCAGCATCAGGATCGGCACGGATGATGTCTCACGCAGCGAACGGGCGAGATCGAAGCCGTTCTCGCCCGGCATCATCACGTCAAGGATCAAGAGATCGAACGCCAGCCCGGTGAGCTTGGCGCGCGCATCCTCGGCATTCTCCGCCGTGCTGACGCGATAGCCTTCCGAGGACAAATAGCGCGACAGCAGATCGCGGATCCGCCGATCGTCGTCGACGATCAGCAGATGGGGCGCATCATCGGGCAGCGGCACAGGAATGGACGCCATCGACGCCTCATGTCTCTTTCGTCATCGAGCCATCATGGCGGCGGCATCCGGTCGGAAACAGGGCGGGCGATCATGCGCAGCACCTGCTGACGACTGTCCGGATCGACCATCGCCGACAGAAAACCGCAAGCGGGCTCGCGCACTTGCGCCCCGGCGTCGGCCAGCGCCCGCGCGATGCGCTCGGTCTGCAGATGGGCCAGCTTCAGCGCCAGTTCCTTGCCCTTGGCGGTCACGTACAGCAGCCGCTGACGTCGGTCAGTCTCGCCTTCCTTCTGGATCACATAGCCTTCGTCGACCAGTTGCTTGAGCACCCGGCCGAGCGACTGTTTGGTGATCTTTAGGATGTCGAGCAGATCCGCGACCTTGATGCCCGGATTGCGGTGGACGAAATGCAGCACCCGGTGGTGCGCCCGGCCGAAGCCGAATTCCGCCAGCACCGCGTCAGCGTCGCCGACGAAGTCCCGATAGGCGAAAAACAGCAGTTCAATCAGGTCCCAAGCTGGACCGGAAGGCGGCCCTGGCGGTCCGGCAGCGGCGGTTTGCGCGGCTGCGGACGCGACAGAAGAAGCCCCTCGGATATTTACGTCAGCCATATTGACATATTTTGGTTTGATTGTTACAAAAAGAAGGTCGCTGACGAAAGGATCGTACGCATTTCGGCGCCCGATCCCGATTTTGGCCCGGGCGTTTTTACCGGGTGTTACCGTAGAGGCAAAGCGTGCCCCGCAAAACGGGCAAGCCGTCGGCCGTATCGGCATTCGCCGCGTTGGAAGGGAGTTTTGAAATGGCAGCACAATCCTATGACCGGCTCGAGGGCTCGATCTGGTACGACGGGAAGATGGTTCCCTGGCAGGATGCCAACCTGCACGTGTTGAGCCACGGCCTGCATTACGGTTCCTGCGTGTTCGAGGGCGAACGCGCCTATGGCGGCGAAATCTTCAAGTGCACGCAGCACTCCGAACGGCTGAAGCGCTCCGCCAACATCCTCGACTTCGAGATTCCCTATTCGGTCGCCGAGATCGACACCGCCAAGCGGCTGGTGATCGAGAAGAACGCCAAGAAGGATGCCTATGTCCGCCCGGTCGCCTGGCGCGGTTCCGAGATGATGGGTGTGTCGGCGCAGAACAACAAGATCCACCTCGCCATCGCCTGCTGGGACTGGCCGAGCTATTTCGATCCGGCCGAGCGGCTGAAAGGCATCCGTCTTGATCTCGCCGACTATCGTCGGCCCGATCCGAAGACCTCGCCGTGTCTCGCCAAGGCGGCGGGCCTCTACATGATCTGCACCATCTCCAAGCATAAGGCGGAGCGAAAAGGCTATGCCGATGCGATGATGCTGGACTGGCAGGGCCGCGTCGCGGAGTGCACCGGCGCCAACATCTTCTTCGTCAAGGACGGCCAGATCCATACGCCGATCGCCGACTGCTTCCTCGACGGCATCACCCGCCAGACGGTGATCGACCTCGCCAAGCGCCGCGGCATCACCGTCAATGAACGCCGCATGATGCCGGAAGAACTCAGCGGCATGACCGAGTGCTTCATCACCGGCACCGCCGCGGAAGTCACGGCGGTCTCAGAGATCGCGGACTGGAAGTTCACGCCGGGCAAGGTCACGCAGCAGCTCGCCGAGGACTACACCGCGGAAGTGACGCCCAAGGGCAAGAAGGCTGCGGCCTGATCCCGATGCGCCGGCTCATCGTCGCGCTGGCGCTGCTGCTCACTGCGCTTCCCTATGCGAGGGCCTCCGACCAGGAGGCCCTCGATGCGTTAGGGGCAGCCTATCCGACATTCCTGACCCGCCATGACGGCCGCCTGCTGTACTGGCGCGACGGCACGACGATGCCGGTCGGCGATGGGCGGAACAACAAATCGTTCGACGCGCTGCTGCGCGAGGCTTCGATCCTCGATCAGTTCCGCATTCCGTATCGCCGCGGCGCGACTGCCGCGCCCGCCCGCGATGAAGATCCGGGGCGGTTTCGCAATGCTGCATTCTTCCGCAAGATGTACGGC
>JBQCFU010000590.1:0-3062 GCA_051958775.1 Pseudolabrys sp. | reverse complement strand
TCCGGCATGTATTCCAAGGAGCCGCTCGATTGCGCGCTCGCCGCACTCGGCCGCGGCCGGGTGATGTTCTCCGCGGACTTTCCGTTCGAAGACGTGCAGGAGGCGTGCAGGTTCATGGACACGGTAGCGCTCGACGAGAAGGTGCGCGCGGACGTGGCCTACAACAACGCGGCGAAGCTGCTGGGGGTGTGAGGTTTCGCGGCGCGGGCGGTACAACCCTCTCCCTTGTGGGAGAGGGTGCCGAGCGTCAGCGAGGCGGGTGAGGGATTACGGTCTCACATCTGCCACCAAATCCCTCACCCGGCTCGCGTTTCGCTTTCGCTCAGCGCGATCCACCCTCTCCCACAAGGGGAGAGGGTGGTACCGAGTCCGCGGCTATTGGTTCCGCCTCATGGTTCGAGACGCAATCCTGCCGGATCGCTCCTCACCATGAGACCAAGATTTACGAAATCACCCGCACCGGCTTTCCATCCACAAACGCCCGAATATCCTCGACGATATCGCGGAAATAGACGCGGTAGTTCTGCACGCTGACGTAACCGAGATGCGGCGTGAGCACGACATTGTCGAGCGTGCGGAACGGATGATCGATCGGCAGCGGCTCGGTGTCGAACACGTCGAGGCCGGCGCCGGCGATCTTCTTCTCACGTAACACCGCAAGCAAAGCGGCCTCGTCCACCAGCGGCCCGCGCGCGGTGTTGATCAGATAGGCGTCGCGCTTCATGCGGCCGAGATCGGCAGCGCCGACAACGCCGCGCGAGCGATCCGACAGCGCGTAATGGATGGTGATGATATCGGCCTCGCTGAACAGCTTCTCCTTGGTGGCGTAGCCGACGCCGGCTTTCTCGGCGTCTTCGGCTTTCAGGTTCTGGCTCCAGGCGATCACCTTCATGCCGAACGCCTGCGCCACGCTGGCGACGCGATGGCCGAGCTTGCCGAAGCCGACAATGCCAAGCGTCAGTCCTTCGAGATCGCGGCCGATGGTCACCTGCCATGGCTCGCCCGCCTTCATCCGCTGGTTCTCGAAGCCGATGCGGCGCGTCAGTTCCAGGATCAGGCCGAAGGTGATGCCGACTGTCGGCGCGCCGACCGTGCCGGTGCCGCAGACGGTGACGCCGTGCTCGGCCGCCGCCTTGAGGTCGAAGGAGTTGTTCTTGGCGCCGGTGGTGATGAGGAGCTTCAGCTTTGGCAGAGCGGCGATGGTCGCGCGCGGGAATGGCGTGCGCTCGCGCATGCCGACGACGATCTCGAAATCCTTCAGCGCGTCGATCGTGGCCTGCGGGCTGGTGAAGGGCTGCGTGAACACCTTGATGTCGACGTCGGAGAGCGTGCTCCAGTCGGCGAGCCGCAGGGCTACGTTCTGATAGTCGTCGAGGATCGCTGCGCGGAGCTTCGCCATGGGGATCTTCCGGTCTGAAAGGGAGCGTTGCTGAGGTCGTCGTGCCGCCGACAGGGACGGTGCGCCATTTCTCGCACAGCGTGCCGGCGGTTCCTAAGCACAATCCGGAAGGTCTCCCCGGTGGGCTTTTCATGCCGGTTGCCGTGTCGGATTTCAGGCCCCGAGGGGGTGTGATTTTCGGGATTTGCGGGGAAGCGGGCTTGACGAATCCGTCACGCTGGCCCCCTATATCTAGGCTATCACGGTCTTTCCGACCTATTCCTAGTCTGTTTGGCTGGTTTGGGAGGGAAGCTAAGAGGGAATCCGGGACGCCCAAAGGCCAGACGAAGGCTGGAAGGCCAAGCCGGAGCTGCCCCCGCAACTGTAAGCGGCGAGCGACTGTCATGCGTGTCACTGGTGCGCCAACGCACCGGGAAGACCGACAGACGCAGCGACCCGCGAGCCAGGGGACCTGCCGTGATCGATGAACGTCCTCGGGCGGGGTGCCTCGCGGGTCGCTTGCAGCCGGACTGACTGTCCGGATCACGCGCAAGCTGTCCGATCGGCCTCAGCCCTCACATCACGGGGTTGCTGATGTCTCTGTCCTACGACTTCAATCACCAGGGTGACCTGGTCTCCACCAAATCCGTTCCGTCCGTCCCGGACTCTCCTGCATCGCGGAAAGCGTCGCCGCCCGAACTGCGGCTCGTGGCGGAGCGCCATCCGGCGCCGCTGCCGGGCCCGCTCGGCGGTCAACCGAAACCGTCGGACCTGACGCTCGACCGCTCGCGCGACAGTCTGCTGACTGCGTTCGGCAAGATGACGCTGACCGACCGCTATCTGCTCGACGGCGAAAGCTTCCAGGACATGTTCGCACGCGTCTCCTGCGCCTTCGCCGACGATGTCGCGCATGCGCAGCGGCTTTACGATGCCATGTCGCAACTCTGGTTCATGCCGGCGACGCCCGTGCTCTCGAACGGCGGCACGACGCGCGGCCTGCCGATCTCCTGCTTCCTCAATTCGGTGTCGGACTCGCTCGACGGCATCGTCGGCACCTGGAACGAGAACGTCTGGCTGGCGTCGAACGGCGGCGGCATCGGCACCTATTGGGGCCGCGTTCGCTCGCTCGGTGAGAAGGTGAAGGGCGGCGTCACCTCCGGCATCATCCCGTTCATTCACGTGATGGATGGGCTGACGCTGGCGATCAGCCAGGGATCGCTGCGGCGTGGCTCGGCGGCGGTCTATCTCGACATCCATCATCCGGAAATCGAAGAATTCCTCGAAATCCGCAAGGCGTCGGGCGACTTCAACCGCAAAAGTCTCAATCTGCATCACGGCATTAACGTCACCGATGCGTTCATGGAAGCCGTCGGGGCGGGGACGAGCTTTCCGCTGCGCAGCCCGAAAAGCGGCGAGGTGGTGCGCGAGGTCGATGCGCGGCAGCTCTGGCAGCGCATCCTCGAAACCCGGCTGCAGACCGGCGAGCCTTATCTGTTGTTCATCGACACGGTGAACCGTGCGCTGCCCAAGCACCAGCGCGAACTGGGGCTGAAGGTCACGACATCGAACCTGTGCAGCGAGATCACGCTGCCGACCGGTCTCGATCCCCGCGACGAGGAGCGCACGGCGGTCTGCTGCCTGTCGTCGCTCAATCTCGAAACCTGGGACCAGTGGAAGGACAAAC
>JBQCFU010000589.1:0-7539 GCA_051958775.1 Pseudolabrys sp. | reverse complement strand
CGTAAGACGATGGCCCAGCTCTCCAAGAGTTTCCCGGAGGGCTTGAAATACACGATCATCTATGACCCGACCCAGTTCATCCAGGAGTCGGTCAATGCGGTGATGGACACCATCTTCGAGGCGATGATCCTCGTCGTGCTGGTGGTCGTGCTGTTCCTGCAGACGTGGCGCGCCGCGGTCATCCCGATTCTGGCGATTCCGATCTCGCTGATCGGCACCTTCTTCGTGATGAGCCTGTTCGGCTTCACGCTCAACAACCTGTCGCTGTTCGGCCTTGTGCTCGCCATCGGTATCGTTGTCGACGATGCCATCGTCGTGGTCGAGAACGTCGAACGCAACATCGAGGCCGGCCTGTCGCCGCGTGAAGCGGCGCGCAAGAGTATGGACGAAGTCGGCGCGGCGTTGGTCGCCATCGCGCTGGTGCTGTCGGCGGTGTTCATTCCGTCCGCGTTCATCCCCGGCATCTCCGGCCAGTTCTATCGCCAGTTCGCGCTGACCATCGCCGGCTCGACGGTGATCTCGCTGGTCGTGTCGCTGACACTGTCGCCGGCCATGTGCGCCCTGTTGCTCAAGCCGCACGACAAGAGCCACAAGGACAGCTGGTGGGAGAAGCCGATCCACGGCTTCTTCCGCGGCTTCAACCGCGGCTTCGACTGGGTCAGCCACAAATACGGCTGGCTCGCCAACAAGGCCGTTCGCTTTGCCGGCATCATGCTGGTGATCTATGTCGGCATTCTCGGCCTCGGCCTGTTCGAGTTCAGCCGCACGCCGCAAGGGTTCATTCCGCAGCAGGATCGCGGCTATCTGATCGTCGCCGCACAATTGCCGCCGGGCGCGTCGCTTGCACGCACCGAAGAGGTGATGAAGCGTGCCGGTGAGATCGCCATGGCGCAACCGGGCGTCAGCAGCGTCATCAACATCGTCGGCTTCTCCGGCGCGACCTTCACCAACGCGCCGAACGCGGGCGCCATGTTCCTGGTGTTGTCGCCGTTCGAAGAGCGGCACAAGGATCCGCGTCAGTCGGCTGCGGCGATCCAGGGCGCGCTGTTCGGCAAGCTCGGAGGGATTCAGGAAGCCTTCATGATCGTCGTGCAGCCGCCGCCGGTGAACGGCATCGGCAACGCCGGCGGTTTCCGCATGATGGTGGAAGACCGTGCCGGCCGCGGCCCCGCGGCGTTGCAGGGCGCGGTCTATGCGATGATGGGACGCGCGGCGCAGACACCGGGGCTGATGCAGGTGTTCTCGTTGTTCGAGACGCAGACGCCGCAACTGTTCCTCGACATCGACCGCACCAAGGCGCAACTGCTCGGCATTAACCTGCCGGACGTGTTCAACGCGCTGCAGGTGAATATCGGCTCGGCCTATGTGAACGACTTCAACCTGTTCGGCCGGACGTTCCGCGTCCAGGCACAGGCGCAGGACACGGCGCGTCTCGAACCGAAGGACGTGCTGAACCTGCGGGTGCGCAACTCTGCGGGTGAAACGGTGCCGCTCGGCTCGTTCACCACGGTGCGCGACATCAGCGGTCCGTACCGCGTGCCGCGCTACAACATCTATCCGGCTGCGGAACTCGACGGTTCGCCGGCGCCGGGCTACTCGCAGGGGCAGGCGATCCAGCTCATGCAGAAGCTCGCGGCCGAGACGCTACCGGACGGTTTCGCTTATGAATGGACAACGCTCGCCTATGAGCAGCTCAAAGCCGGCAACACGGCGATCTTCGCCTTCGCGCTCGGCGTGCTGTTCGTATTCCTGGTGCTGGCGGCGCAGTACGAGAGTCTGACGCTGCCGCTCGCGGTGATTATGATCGTGCCGATGTGTCTTGTCGCCGCGATCCTCGGTGTGCTGATTCGCGGGTCGGATAACAACATCCTGACCCAGGTCGGCTTCATCGTGCTGATCGGCCTTGCCGCCAAGAACGCAATTCTGATCATCGAGTTTGCCAAGCAGCTTGAGGATGCGGGCGAGGAGCGACATTTTGCCGCTCAGCACGCCGCGCAGATGCGACTGCGGCCGATCCTGATGACGTCGTTCGCCTTCGTCCTCGGCGTCGCGCCGCTGGTCTGGGCGATCGGCGCCGGCGCCGAGCTGCGGCAGGCGCTTGGTACTGCGGTGTTCTCCGGCATGATCGGTGTGACGGTCTTCGGCCTGATCTTCACCCCGGCCTATTACATCATTGCCCGGTGGCTCGCCGACCTCGGCCATCGCTGGGCCAGCCGCAGGAAGAAGAAGCCCGAAGGAGAGGCGGCCGCTCACTGACCGGCCGCGCTCTGCGACCCTTTGCTCCTATCGCCCCATCCCGGCCATATCCCCGTTTAGAATGGGAATAAGGTCGAGGTAATGGTGTTTGCGGTAAAGTTGCATCAGGTCAGCACAAGGGAGACTTCATGATTGCTCGTATTGCTCTGGCGATGGCGGTTGCCGCTGTCGCCGCCACGACTGTTGTTGCCCAGTCGGATCCGATCGCCGCCCGCAAGGCGGTGATGAAGACCACCGGCCAGCAGACCGCCATCGGCGCCAAGATGATCAAGGGCGAAGAGCCGTTCGACCTGAACAAGGCCAAGACCATTTTCGCGACCTACCAGGACAGCGCGGCGAAAATGCCCGGTCTGTTCCCCGACACGGCGAAGAGCGGTGGCGACAGCACGGCGTCGCCGAAGATCTGGGAGAGCAATGCGGACTTCAAGGCGCGCTTTGCCAAGTTCAGCGACGACGCAAAGACGGCCGGGACCTCAGTCCAGGACCTCGACAGCTTCAAGGCGGCCTTTGGCGCCGTGACCAAGAACTGCGGCGGTTGCCACGAGACCTATCGCATCAAGAAGAGCTGAGCGCAGCTCGGCACGGGGGGCGAAGGGCGGGGCAGTCCCCGCCCTTCGTCTTTGTCGTTTGCCACAAGAACCTTAGGATCGCCGTTCCACCGGAGATGTCGAGATGCTGCGGAAGATCGTCCTGGCGGCCGTTGTCGCCGCCGCCGTCGGGCTTGGCCTGTTCTGGGTTCTGACGATCCCCGCCCGTGTCGCCCCTGGTGATCTGCCGTCCCACACCGCCAATCTCGACAACGGCAAGACCATGTTCGCCATCGGCGGCTGTGCGTCGTGTCACGCCACGCCGAACCAGGACGATCGTACCAGGCTTGGCGGTGGCCTCGCGCTCCGCTCGCCGTTCGGCGTGTTTCATGTGCCGAATATCTCGTCGGATGCGAAGGACGGCATCGGCGGCTGGAGCGAGGCCGACTTCGTCACCGCGGTGATGAAAGGTACCGCTCCTGACGGCTCGCATTACTACCCGGCGTTTCCTTACACGTCCTACCAGCGCATGAAGGTCGATGACGTGCGCGACCTGTTCGCGTTCCTCAAAACGCTGCCGGCGGTCACGGGGCGGATACGCGATCACGAGTTGCCGTTCCCTTATACCGTGCGTCGCGGTCTCGGTCTGTGGAAGCTGCTTTATCTCGATGGGCAGCCGTTCAAGCCTGATCCGTCGCAGTCGGCGGCGTGGAATCGCGGCGCCTATTTGGTCAACGCGCCGGGTCATTGCGCTGAGTGCCATTCGCCGCGCAACGCATTCGGTGCGATCATCCCCGAGCAACGTTTCGCCGGCGGCCCCGCGCCGGACGGGCAGGGCGGCGTGCCCAACATCACCCAGGCGAAGCTCAAGGGCTGGAGCCAGGCCGATTTCGTTGAATTCCTCGCCTCGGGCATGACGCCGGATGCCGACTTCATCGGCGGCTCCATGACCGACGTGATTCGCAATACGGCACAATTATCGAAGCCGGATCGCGAGGCGATGGCGCACTATCTCAAGTCGCTGCCGCCGGTGGAGCGGCCCGGGCAGAAAAAGCCGGCCGGCGGGTGAAACAGCGCTGCACACGGCACGATTGATGATAAGAGAATTGCGGTAACGGCGAACCGCAATGAATCTCGTCAAGGGCATCTCGTTCAAGCTGATATCGACGCTGCTGTTCGCGCTGATGTCGGTGCTCGTGCGCTACTACGGCGAATACATGCCGGTCGGGCAGATCGTGTTCTTCCGCAGCTTGTTCGCCATCGTCCCGGTACTGGTGATCTACGCGATCCGCAACGAGCTGCGCGCCGCGGTTTACACCCGCCGTCCGCTCGGCCAGCTCGGCCGCGGATCGATCAGCGTTTGCGGCATGTTCGCGAATTTCGGTGCACTGGCACGGCTGCCGCTTGCAGATGCGACCGCGATCTCATTCTCCTCGCCGCTGATGACCGTGGCGCTCGCGGCGTTGATCCTCAAGGAGCGCGTCGGCATCTATCGCTGGTCGGCAGTGGCGGTCGGCTTCATCGGCGTGCTGATCATGCTGGTGCCGCAGCTCGACGTCCGTCATGTCGGACCGGCGGTCGCGCTCGGTGCCGCGCTTGCGACCCTCTCGGCGATCTGCACCGCCGGTACGGTGATCCAGACGCGCCGTCTGGTCCAAACGGAAACGACGCCGGCGATCGTGTTCTACTTTTCGCTGATCTGCGCCATCGTCGGCGCGATCACGCTGCCGTTCGCCTGGTATAACGCGACGGCTCTGGAGTTTGCCGGCCTGATCGTCATCGGGTTGCTGGGCGGCCTCGCGCATATCGTGCTCACCGAGAGCTATCGCTTCGCGCAGGCTTCGGTCGTCGCGCCGTTCGATTATGCGGCGATGATCTGGGCGCTGCTGTTCGGCTTCTGGGTGTTCGGTGAAGTGCCGACGCCGATCGTGCTGGTGGGGGCCGGGATCGTTGCCGGCGCCGGCCTGTTCGTGATCTGGCGTGAGCGGCAACTCGGCCTCAAGCGCGCCCGCGAAGCGGACCCGCCCGGCGCGCCGCACTAGGCAATTCCAGGAAAGTGTGAAGCGGTTTTCCTTCCGGAATTGCGTAAAATAAAGAGTGACGTTTCGTCGTCAGCCGGTGAAGGCCTTGAAGGTGATGATCGTGCGGGTGTCCTGGATGCCCGGAATGATCTGCACCTTCTCGTTCACGAAGTGGCCGATATCCAGACCCGGCTCGATATAGAACTTCACCAGCAGGTCGAACTCGCCGGCGGTGGAATAGATTTCCGAGGCGATCTCGGCTTCGGCGAGCGCATTGGCCACCTGGTAGGACTTGCCAAGCTGGCATTTGATCTGGACGAAGAAAGGAACCATGCGCGCCTCCGGTGCGTCCGGACGGACGCCAATGCGCGCAATGCAGCAAAAACACCCGCGCAAGGCAAGTAGAGAACAAGCCAACCGAGCAAGTTGCCTCGAACAGATCGGTGAAAGGGCCGCACGTGGCGCAGTCCACCTGCTGCATCTGGTCGCTTGCGCTTCCGGGCGGAGGGGACTAGGGAAGGACAGCGATCTCATGGGGTGCCCTTCGGGGCTGAGAGGCGAAAGCCAACCCATAGAACCTGATCCGGGTCATGCCGGCGGAGGGAGAGATGCAGATGGTTCCTGGCGCTCTGCCGGACATTGCTGTTGCCATTCTCGAGCGCGTGCGGGCGCGCGCGCCGCGCATTCATTGCATCACCAATACGGTCGCCCAGGCCTACACCGCCAACATGCTGCTGGCGGCGGGCGCGGTGCCGTCGATGACTACGTCGGCGGAGGAGGTCGGGGCTTTCGCAGCCGGCGCCGACGCGCTGCTCGTCAATCTCGGCACGCTCGATCCTGAGCGTGGGATCGCCATCGACCGCGCTCTGTCGGCGCTGCGCGGTCAGCCCTGGGTGCTCGATCCGGTGTTCGTCGATCGCTCGGCGACCCGTGCCGCTTTTGCCGCATCGCTCGTGGCGCGGCAGCCGGCGGTGGTGCGGCTCAACCGCGCCGAGCTGATGACGCTTGCGGCCGAACAGGACGCCGCGGCCTTCGCTGCCCAGGCGCACACCATCGTTGCCGTGTCCGGTGAGACCGACACTGTCACCGACGGTGCGCGAACGCTTTCGCTTGGTAACGGCCACCGCTACATGGCCAAGGTGACGGCGATGGGCTGCGCCGGATCGGCGCTACTCACGGCCTGTCTCGCGGTCGAGCCGGATCGCTTCCACGCGGCGGCCTCCGCGCTGCTGCTGTTCGGCATCGCCGGAGAGGTCGCAGCACAACACGCGCGCGGACCCGGTTCATTCGCCATCGCCATCATCGATGCGCTTGCCGCGCTCGATCGCGACACTGTTCTCCGTCTCGCCAAGGTCACAGCATGAAAACCAATCTGCGTCTCTATGCCCTGATCGATCCCGAGCATCTCGGCGATCATGATCTCGCCGCGCTCGGCGCGGCCGTCGCGCGTGGCGGCGCGACGCTGGTGCAGTTGCGCGACAAGATGGGATCGACCCGCGAGATGGTCGCGCGCGCCCGCGCGTTGCTTGCGGTACTGCGTCCGGCCGGTGTGCCACTGCTGATCAACGATCGCGTCGATGTGGCGCTGGCGAGTGGCGCCGACGGCGTGCATGTCGGGCAGGATGACATGGCGGTGGATGATGCGCGGCGTCTGCTCGGCCCTGATGCCTGCATCGGATTGAGCATCAAGACCGCAGAGCAGGCGCAGGCCGCGCCGCTCGATCTGCTGACCTATGTTGCGATCGGTGGCGTGTTCGTCACGACGTCAAAGGACAATCGCGATCCGCCGGTGGGCCTCGACGGTTTCCGCCGCATTGCGTCTGTGATCCGTCAACGCAAACCCGGCTATCCGATCTGTGCCATTGCCGGCATCGATGCTTCGAATGCCAGCGATGTCATCACCGCCGGTGCCGATGGCGTTGCGGTGATTTCCGCTTTGTCGCGCAGTCCTGATCCGGCTCTTGCGGCCCAGGAGATGCGTCAGCGGATCGACGCTGCATTGACGACGCGAGGCGCAGCATGACCGCCATTGCCGTCACCATTGCCGGCTCGGATTCGTCCGGCGGCGCCGGCGTTCAGGCCGACCTCAAAACCTTTTCCGCGCTGGGCGTCTATGGCGCGTCGGTGCTGGCGGCGCTGACTGCGCAGAATACCAGGGGCGTCACCGCCATTCACGACGTGCCGCCGGATTTCATCGCCGCGCAGATCGATGCCGTATTCTCCGATCTCGCGGTCAGTGCGGTGAAGATCGGCATGCTGTCGCAGCCGGAAACGATCCGCACAGTGGCCGCGGGTCTCGACCGGCATCGCGCGAAAAACGTGGTGCTCGATCCGGTGATGATCGCCGGCTCCGGCGATCGGCTGCTCGCCGCCGAAGCGGTCGAAACCTTGCGCAACGAACTGTTTCCGCGCGCGGCCTTGGTGACGCCCAATCTGCCGGAGGCGGCTGCGCTGCTGTCGTCCTCCGTCGCGCGCGACGAGCGCGAGATGGAAGAGCAGGGACGCCGGCTATTGGCTCTGGGCGCCGGCGCCGTGCTGGTGAAGGGCGGCCACGGTGAAGGGCCGCAGAGCACCGATCTCCTCATCACGCCGTCCGGCGTTACACGGCTCGTCGCCGAGCGTATCGCGACACGCCACACGCACGGCACCGGCTGCACACTGTCGTCGGCGATCGCCGCGGGCCTCGCCAAGGGCGAACCGCTGCAGACCGCCGTCGAGAACGCCAAGGCTTACAT
>JBQCFU010000588.1:0-5600 GCA_051958775.1 Pseudolabrys sp. | reverse complement strand
AGCGCGCGCTCGCGCAAGGTGCGCTGATCATTCGGTGCGACCGCAGGCTTGTTGCCCTGCGGCTGCGATGCCGCGAGCGTGAAGCCCTTGTCCATGGCGATGAACCACTGCGGCGTATTGCGGAAGATCACCGGCTTCTTCGAGCGCCACGAATGCGGATACTGATGCTTCAGCCGTCCGCGCGCGATGATATTGCCGGCTTCCGCCAGCGCCTTGATCACCGCCTCGTTGGCGTCGCCCTTCTCGCCCTTGTCATTGATGACGCGCTTGCCCGCGAAACCGGGCGCGGCCGCCGTCAACGCGCCGTTCTCGTCGACGGTGTACGGGATCGCGCTACTGATGCCGCGCGCTTCGAGCGCACGGGCATTCGCCATCCAGATGTCGAAGTCCTCGCGGCCGTGGCCGGGCGCGGTGTGAACGAACCCGGTGCCGGTGTCGTCGGTGACATGATCGCCGTCGAGCAGCGGCACCTGGAAGTCGTAGCCGTTCCCGGCGAACGGATGCTTCAGCGTCATGCCTGCAAGCACAGCCGCCGGCACATCGGCAACCTTCTCGAACGCAGCAACACGCGCCTGCTTGAACACATCGGCGGCGAGCTTGTCGGCGAGAATGAACAGTTCACCGGTCTTCGCCCAGTTGTCGGCGGGCGCATCGGTGACCTTGTAGAGGCCGTAGCCGATCTTCGACGAGAACGACACCGCACGGTTGCCGGGCAGCGTCCACGGCGTCGTCGTCCAGATCACGACGTTGGCGTTCGACACCGCATCGAATGCCGCGGCAATGTCTTTCGCCGCCGCGTTGTCGCCGAGTGCGACGTCGGCCACGGGGAATTTCACCCACACCGTATCCGAGGTGTAGTCCTCGTATTCCACTTCGGCTTCGGCGAGCGCCGTCTTCTCGACCACCGACCACATCACCGGCTTGGAGCCGCGATAGAGCGTGCCGTTCGCCGCGAACTTCATGATCTCGCGGGCGATCTGCGCCTCGGCCGGGAAGCTCATCGTCGTGTAGGGATGATCCCAGTCGCCCTCGACGCCGAGGCGCTTGAACTCCTCGCGCTGCACGTTCAGCCACTTGTCGGCATAGGCGCGGCATTCCTTGCGGAACGCGATCATCGCCGCCGGGTCGCTGAGGTCCGGCTTCTTCTTGTTCTTCGAGCGGTAGTTCTCTTCCTCGATCTTCCACTCGATCGGCAGGCCGTGACAGTCCCAGCCCGGCACGTAATTGGAATCGTGGCCGAGCATCTGCTGGCTGCGCGTCACCACATCCTTGAGGATCTTGTTGAGCGCGTGGCCGATATGGATGTTGCCGTTGGCGTAGGGCGGACCGTCGTGCAGCACGAATTTTGGACGGCCTTTGGCCTCCTCACGCAACTGCCGGTAGAGATCGGTCTTCTGCCAGCGCGCCAGGAACTCCGGCTCCTTCTGCGGCAGTCCGGCGCGCATCGGGAAATCCGTCTGCGGCAGGAACAGGGTCTCGGAATAGTCGCGCCCGGCGGTGGAACCGGCCATAGAACCGGCCTTGCTGGACGATGGGGTCTTGTCTGCAGTCATTCTGGGTGGCCTTCCTTGGCGGGGTTACTACCACAGGTACCGCCTCGTGAAAGTAGACTAGAGGGGCGAACTGGCCCGCGGCGGCGGTGCCCCACCAAGGCCCGACCAAGGTCCGACATTGTCAGCGTCCCCTCGGCGCTCTAGGTTCGGGGCACGTTTGGAGACCCTGCCCATGAGACGTCGCGTTTTCCTCGCGGTTCTGACCCTCGCTGCCGGCTTCGGCCTGGCGTCCGGCCCCGCGCTGGCCCAGCAAAGTGCGCTGATGCCCGGCATCTCGCTCGGCGGCAGCAACAAGCCGAAGCTGACCCCGGAGCAGCAGGAAAAGCAGGACCGCCTCGATCGCGCCTATAAGGCGGCCACGGATTCGCAGCCAGCCGCCAAGCCGGTCGATCCCTGGGGCGGCGCCCGCGCCCCGACCCAAAGCACCCATGTGACGGAAAAACCGACCCGCAGCCGGCGCGACCGCTAGCCTTCGGATTCGCCCCAAGCTGCTAGATCGGTCCAAGCCGCGGGAACGCATCCGGCGAGCGCGCCAGCACCGCGCGCGCCTGTGCGGCGTCGTCGTCCATCTGCCGTTTCAACGGCTCGATGCCGTCGAAGCGTACCTCGCCGCGCAGCCAGCCGATGAAGGCGACGTCGAGCGTGCGGCCATAAAGATCGCCGGAAAAATCGAACAGGAATACTTCGAGCAGCGGCGCACCGTTGTCGAAGGTCGGGCGGCGGCCGAAGCTCGCCACGCCGTCATAAAGCCGGCCGTCGAGACCGCAGCGCACCGCATAGATGCCGTGCTTCAACCCGCACGCCGGATCGAGCCGGAGATTGGCCGTCGGAAATCCGAGGTCACGCCCGCGCTTCTCGCCATGGATCACCGGTCCGCTGGCGAACCACGGCGCACCGAGCAGTTCGGCCGCCTCGACCACCCGGCCGTCAGCGAGCGCGGCACGCACCGCCCCCGAGGACACCGGCCTGCCCTCGTCCTGCAGCGGCGGCACGATATCCACCGCGAATCCCTGGCGGCGGCCGGCCGCGGCCAGCGATTCCGGTGAACCGCCACGGCCCTTGCCGAAATGAAAGTCGAAGCCGATCGCCGCACCGCCGATGCGGAAACGGCCGACCAGGATCTCACTGATGAATGCGTCGGCGGACAGGCTCGACAGCGCCGCATCGAAGCGCATGACGAACGCGCCGCTGAGCCCGGTGGCAGCCAGCAGCCTAAGCTTCTGCCGCTCGTCGCTGAGCCGGAACAGCGGCTCCTGCGGGCGGAAGAAGCGGCGCGGATGCGGCTCGAAGGTCAGCGCGGCGGCCGGACGGCCGAGCGCCCGCGCCTCTCGCAGCGCCGCGTCGATCACTGTGCGATGGCCGCGATGCACGCCGTCGAAATTGCCGATCGCCACCACCGCCCCCGCCAGCGGACCGGGCGCGATATCGGCGGCGCCGCCACGAAGGACAGCGAAAGACACAGCAGGATTGTCAGGAGATCGGGTCAAAACTGGCAGGCTCGTTGCTCGGAGCGGAAACTGTGGTTTTGCCGCGGTTCCGTCAAGCCATCCGTTAACAGCAGTTAACGCTGTTGGACCGCTTAACCGCTTGTTCAACCGCGGCTGATAGGGGATGGCCCTCGGTTCTGCGTTGGGGAGATACGCTCATGGCGGTCAATCTGTCGATGCCGGTGCTCGTAGTCGACGACTACACCACCATGATCCGCATCATCCGCAACCTGCTGCGCCAGCTCGGCTTCGAGCATGTGGACGACGCCACCGACGGCAGCGCCGCGCTCACCAAGATGCGCGAGCGCCAATACGGCCTCGTCATCTCCGACTGGAACATGGAGCCGATGACCGGCTACGACCTGTTGCAGGAGGTGCGCGCCGACGAGAAGCTGGCGGAAACCCCCTTCATCATGATCACGGCGGAATCCAAGACCGACAACGTGATCGCCGCCAAGCGCGCCGGCGTGTCGAACTACATCGTCAAGCCGTTCAACGCGCAGACGCTGAAGAGCAAGATCGATGCGGTGTTCGCCGAAGACAAGGAAGCCGAGCCGGCCTGAAACGTCACAAGGATTGACGCTACCAGCGCAGTTGGGCCGTCACCGCCATCGGCAACGCGCCGGCGTCCGCGAACATCTTCACCAGCATCGCCTCGTCGGGAGTGTCACGCACGCCCGAGTCCTCCGTGTGAAGATCCTGGGCATGAATGCCTGACGTGACGAACAGGAAATCGAGCCCGAGCGCACGCGCGCCTGTGAAGTCGGTGCGCACGGAATCGCCGATTGCCAGCATGCGGGAACGCGGCACCGGTGCACCGGCAAGTTTATCCGCCGCCGCGAAGGCTGCTTCGTATATCGGCGGATAGGGCTTGCCGGCATAGAGCACATCGCCACCAAGATCGCGATAGAGATCGGCGAGCGCGCCGGCGCAATAAATGATGCGGCCGCCCTTCTCCACCACCACGTCCGGATTGGCGCAGGCCATGAACAGCGAACGCTCGCGCGCGCGACTGAGCATGTCGCGATAATTCTCCGGCGTTTCGATGTTGTCGTGGAACAGGCCGGTACAGACGATATAATCCGCGGTTTCGACCGGGGCGAAGCGCACGTCGATTCCGGCGAACACCGAGCGGTCGCGCTCCGGCCCCAGATGAAAGACCGACTGCCCGGCACGCGCAACGATCGCGCCGCGCGTCAGGTCGCCCGAGGTGACGATGGTGTCGAACGCGTCGCGCCGCACCTTGAGCCGTTCGAGTTGCGTGTAGACATCGGCGCTGGCGCGCGGTGCATTGGTGATCAGCACGACGCGGCCACCGCCGGCGCGATATTTCGCCAGTGCTTCAACCGCATCGGGAAACGCGGCGACGCCGTTGTGGATCACACCCCAGACGTCACACAGCAGCGCGTCATAGCGTCCGGAGAGAGCGGATAGCCGATTGCTCACGGGTACAGTCATGCGGAACGGTATCGGCGCAGCCGCATCACGGCGTCAAGTGTACCGCGTCAAAATCACGCCGGCATGTTCTGCGGCACGAAATCTGGCGCGGCTAGCACCGACGACGGATCGTCGGATGCGGCTGGCTGTTGGGACGCAGCCTGCGCCGGCTTCTGACCAATCGTCGTCGCCTGCGGCAAGGCCGGCGATGCGGCAGGCGTCTGCGCGAAAGTTGGATCGGCAGATGGTGCCTGGCCGTGCAGCGCCTCCGGCCGCACCGGACGCGGCGGCGAGAACAGAAAGCCCTGGCCGAACTTCACATCGTAGTCGAGCAGATCGACCACCATGTTCTCGCTTTCGATCCGCTCGGCAATCAGCTCGATGCCGAACCGCGCGAGCAGATTGGAGAGATCGGCGGCGTCGATGTCGCTCTGCCTGGCCGCGGCCTTGTTGAGCAGCAGCTTCGCCGGCGCCTTCATGAAGCGGAAGCCGCGGTCGAACAATTCCTTCGGCTCCATTCGCAGATCGGTGAGATGATCGAGCGAGAAACGGAAGCCGAGATCGGCAAGCGCGGCGAGCCCTTCATGCTCGATCGCGCCGAACGAGCGATAGGCATTCTGGCGGAATTCGAACACCAGCGACGGGGCGAGCGCGCGGTTCGCCTGCATGAAATCATGCAACTGCCGGAAATAGGCCGGATCGGTCAGCGTCGACATGCTGATGTTGCAGAACAGGCCGACGTCGCGGTTCTTCAGCAGCAAACGCCGCACCACCTGCACGCAGCGGAACAGCAGGAGGTTGTCGATCTTCGGCATGATGCCGCCTGATTCGGCGTGATCGATGAACTCGTCCGCCGGCACCACGTCGCCGTCCTGCGTGCGCAGCCGGCTCATCGCCTCGTAGTAGCGCACCTTGCGTTGTGGCAGCGTGACGATCGGCTGCAGGTAGCGATCGACGCGGTGGCTGTCGATCGCGCCGGTGATGGTGGCGAGAATGCCCTCGCGGCTCATGCCCTTGAAGCGGCCGGTATCTGGTGTTCCGGTTTGCGGTCTCGCAGGCACCGCGACGGCGACCGGCTCCGACGCCGCGTCCGGCGCGGCAATGTCTTCCGTGGTCAGGAGCA
>JBQCFU010000587.1:0-3568 GCA_051958775.1 Pseudolabrys sp. | reverse complement strand
CGGGCCTCCTCGCGCATCGCCGTAAGTTCCTCCGGCGAGGCATAGCAACGGTAGGCATGGCCTTTGGCCAGCAATTCCTCGGCAACCTCGCGGTGCCGCGCGGCGCGGGCGAATTGGTAAACGACATCGCCGTCCCAGGTGATGCCAAGCCAGCGCAAGCCCTCGATGATCGCGTCGATCGCCTGCTGGGTCGAGCGCTCGCGGTCGGTGTCCTCGATCCGCAACAGCATCTTGCCGCCGCGTCCCCGGCTGTAAAGCCAGTTGAACAAAGCGGTCCGCGCCCCTCCGATGTGGAGGAAGCCGGTCGGCGAGGGTGCGAAACGGGTGACAACAGGGCCTTGCATCGGCGGGCATGTACCACACTTGTCGCATGCGGTGTCACGTCAATTTACCGAAACAAATGCTGTGACCGAGCGCCGCAAGGGTTTCGGGCCGGTGGCACTCGGCGCTTGGTTTCCGTGCTCGGCCTCACGGCGCTTGGCCTCGCCGCCGGATTTTGGCAGATAGGCCGCGACGGCGAACAAGAGAAGCCAAAGAGACTGCAGGGCGAGGCTTGAAGCAGGAATGACCGAAGAGACCACCGAGGCCCGCGATTTCATCCGCGACATCGTGCAGAGCGATCTCGCCGCCGGCACGCATAAATCCGTCGTGACCCGGTTTCCGCCGGAGCCGAACGGCTATCTTCATATCGGCCACGCCAAGTCGATCTGTCTGAATTTCGGCGTCGCGCAGGAGTTCGGCGGTCGCTGCCATCTGCGCTTCGACGACACCAATCCGGCCAAGGAGGAGCAGGAGTATATCGACGCCATCAAGGAAGACGTGCACTGGCTCGGCTTCGACTGGGGCGCGAACCTGCACCACGCTTCCGACTATTTCGAGCAGCTCTATCTCTGGGCCGAGAAGCTGATCCAGGACGGCAGAGCCTATGTCGACGACCAGACCGCCGACGAGATCCGCGCCACCCGCGGTACACTGACCGAGGCGGGCACCAACAGCCCGTTCCGCAACCGCTCGATCGACGAGAACCTCGACCTGTTCCGCCGCATGCGCGCCGGCGAGTTTCCCGACGGCGCCCGCGTGCTGCGTGCCAAGATCGATATGGCGTCCGGCAACATCAATCTGCGCGACCCGGTGCTGTACCGCATCCTGCACACGCCGCATCCACGCACCGGCACGCAGTGGAAGATCTATCCGAGCTACGACTTCGCCCATGGCCAGTCGGACTCGATCGAGACCATCACCCATTCGCTCTGCACGCTGGAATTCGCCGATCACCGGCCGCTCTACGACTGGTTCATCGAGCATTTGCCGGTGCCGTCACGCCCGCGGCAGTACGAATTTGCGCGGTTGAACCTGACGCATACCGTGCTGTCGAAGCGCGTGCTTACCGCGTTGGTGAAGGGCGGCCATGTCGCCGGCTGGGACGATCCGCGCATGCCGACGCTGGCCGGCTTCCGCCGTCGCGGCGTGCCGCCGGATGCGATCCGCGATTTCATCAAGCGTGTCGGCGTCGCCAAGTCGAACAGCGTGGTCGAAGCGGGAATGCTCGAATTCTCGATCCGCGAAACGCTCAACCGCACCGCGCCGCGCCGCATGGCGGTGCTGCGGCCGCTCAAGGTCGTCATTGAGAACTATCCGGAAGGCCAGACCGCGACGCTGGACGCGGTAAACCATCCCGACGATGCCTCGCTCGGCACGCGGCCGGTGACGTTCGGCCGCGAACTCTATGTCGAGCAGGACGACTTCATGGAGAATCCGCCCAAGAAGTTCTTCCGTCTCTCGCCCGGCCAGGAAGTGCGTCTGCGCTACGCCTATTTCATCAAGTGCCGCGAGGCGATCAAGAACGCTGCCGGCGAGGTGGTCGAACTGCGCTGCACCTATGATCCGGAGACGAAGGGTGGCAACGCGCCGGACGGCCGCAAGGTCAAGGCGACCTTGCACTGGGTCGCCGCCGCCGATGCGGTGGAGGCCGAGGTGCGGCTCTACAATCCGCTGTTCCTGTCGCCAGCGCCATCCGGCGGCGAAGGCTTCGCGGCCGATCTCAATCCGCAGTCGCTCGAGGTGATCCGCGACGCGAAGCTCGAACCGGCTGCCGCTACCGGCAATGCGCCGGGCGCGGTGCAGTTCGAACGGCTCGGCTACTTCTGCCCGGACAAGGACAGCGCGCCGGGCAAGCCGGTGTTCAATCGCACTGTTGGTTTGCGCGACAGCTACGCTAAGGCGAAGGATTGATGGCCAAGGATTGACAACGAGCCTCATGGTGAGGAGCCGCGCCGGAGCTGAAAGCGACGGCACGGCGTCTCGAACCATGAGGCGAGGGAAACGGGCCGCCTCGTCCTTCGAGACGGCCGCTCCGCGGCCTCCTCAGGATGAGGCGGGGAGAGACGTTCTCCATTCGGTCCCGTAGTCGCTCCCCCAGGGCCATGTCACCATCCGCGTGGGATGGGGTGATGCGGGATGGCGTCGCCGAAACGGTCGCGCACGCGCGCTAAGGACGCGGTGAGGGACGCGCTCTGGGATGAGCCGCGCGCCGCGCCGTTATGGCCGGATGTCATCGCCGCACCGGTCCGCTCGCTGCGCGATATTCTCGCTGGCTGGTGCGCGGCGGAGCTTGCGCCCGGCCAACTGGTGCCGTGGAGCGCGGTCGCGTTCGGCTGCGGCATCGTTTTCTATTTCACGGCCGCGCAAGAGCCCTTGTGGTGGGCACCGCTCATTGTCGTCCTGCTCGCGATCATCGGTGCCGTCGCCGCGCGCCGGCGGCCGGTCGCCTTCGTGCTCGCGGTCGGCATCGCCGCGCTTGCATCCGGCTTTGCCGTGGCGACGCTCAGGACCAAACTGATCGCGCATCCGGTGCTGTCAGCGCCGGTGTTCGGCGCGGCCGTTACCGGCTTTGTCGAGGTGCGTGAGGAGCGCGAGCGCAGCGACCGCATCGTCGTGCGCGTTCACAGCGTCGACGGCACGCGCGAAAAGCTCGAACGCGTCCGCGTCTCGGTACGCAAGGGCACGGCACCAGCGGTCGGCGCCTTTGTCAGCTTCAAGGCGCGGCTGTCGCCGCCGCTGCAGCCGTTGCGTCCCGGCGGTTACGATTTCGCGCGCGATCTGTTTTTCCACGAGATCGGCGCTTCCGGCTTCGTGCTCGGCCGCATCACGCAGGCGGATGCGCCTGCGCCGCCGGGCTGGCGGCTGCGATTTGCTGCCGCGGTCGACGCGCTCCGCGACAGCATGGACAACCGCATCCGCGCGGTGCTGCCGGGCGATCGCGGTGCGATCGCGTCGGCGCTGATCACCGGCAAGCGCGACACCATCTCCGCACCGGTGAACGAGGCGATGTATGTATCGAGCCTCGCCCATGTGCTGTCGATCTCCGGCTATCTCATGGCGGTGGTCGCCGGGCTCGTCTTCTTTGTCATTCGCGCGCTGCTCGCGCTGATCCCGACCATGTCAGATCGCTATCCGATCAAGAAGTTGAGAAACGGCTTTGATCTATCAGCCGAATTTCGCGTTTTGCTACCGGATTGCTACCTATCGGCGCTTGGTCGCCTTTTGAAAGGCCGCGTCGATCTCGGCC
>JBQCFU010000586.1:0-2603 GCA_051958775.1 Pseudolabrys sp. | reverse complement strand
TAGCGGCGCCTTGATGCGGCCGAGCCCCGGCGCCGGATCGTAGTCCATCGACGATTCGAGCTGATACAGACGATCATTGGCGTCGCCCTTGCGCGCACGCTCGACCATCTGCTGATAGAGCGTATCGGCTTCCGCCCGCGTCGGTGCGCGCTCCTGCAGCCGCACGACACTCTGCGTCAGCAGCGCGCCGAACGGCGTCAACGTGTAGCGCGTCGGCTGCTTGTCGTAGTTGCCGCCGTTCCAGTCAGGATCGCTGCGGATCGATTCAATCTGCATGCGCCGCTGGATCCAGTTGCGGCCGCTCATCGCCGACGGCTGGCTTGCGAGCGGCACGAGCGCATCCATGAAGTCGGGGAAGGTCTGACCCCACAGCCAGGTGAGCATGCCACCCATGGACAGACCGAGCACCAGCCGCACATGGCTGATGCCGAGCCCTTCGGTCAGCAGCCGATGCTGCGCCACGACCATGTCGGCATAACGGTAGTGCGGAAATTTTGCACGCAGACCGTTGCTCGGCTTGCTCGAGCCGCCGAAGCCGATGGCGTCGGGCATGACGATGTAGAACTGCGATGCGTCGAGTGGCTGGCCCGGACCGAACAACTCATCGGCCAGTTCCGGCGCGAGCCAGCCCTTGGCGCTACCGGTGGTGTTGTGCAGCAGCAGAACCGCGTTGACAATCGCCCCTTGATCATCGCGCCGCGGCGAACCCAGCGTCAGATAGTGCTGGCGCAACTCCGGCAGCCGTTCGACGCTCTGGAACGGGAAATCGGAAATCGCGAAATCGGCTTCTTGCGGTTCGAGCACGGGCATCACCGGTTCACCTGAGACAAGCTTGAGTTCTTGTTGCGGTAGCGCGAACAGGCATGACCACCGGCAACCGAATTGGCAAGAGGCGCTTTGGCAAGAAGGGGGTTTGTTTGCCGCACAGCCGGCGCACCTGACGCCGCTTGCAACCCCGAAAGGCCCCTGCCAGAACTACGCGCCGCATGGCGTGGGGAGAAAAAGCGTGACAACAGCGTCGGTGACCGCAGTGCGCAGCGTCGATCTTGCGGTCCAGGATTTCGAGGCTGCAAAAGCGTTCTTCGCCCGCGCCTGGCATTTGCAGCCGGTCGCCGAAGAAGGCGGCATCGCCTATTTCCGCGCGAGCGGCCCCTGCTTTCATGTGCTGAGCCTGCGCGCGTCATCCGGCAGCGGGCCGGCGCTGGTGCGGGTCACCCTCCAAGCGGCAAATCGTTCCGATGTGACGGCGCTGTATGACCGGGTCTGCGCCTTGAGCCAGCCGACCGATGGCGAACCGCGGATGCTGCACGGTCCCGGCGGCGGCTTCGGGTTCGGCTTCCGCGATCCGGAGGGGCGCAACTTCGCGGTGATGTGCGACGTCAACGACCATCGCGACGACGCGGCGGCTGAAGACCGGCCGACCAAGATCTCGCACGTCAATCTTAACTGCCGCGACAACGACAAGTCGTTCACGCTCCTGTCGGCACTCGGGTTCAAGCTGTCGGACCAGACCCGGCAGTTCCGTTTCATCCGCTGCAATACCGACCATCACAGCCTGGTGCTCGGCTTCAACGACAACGCCAATCTCAATCACATCGCATTTGAAATGCCGGACCTCGACGCGGTGATGCGCGGGATCGGCCGCATGCGCGATCACGGCCATGGCGTCGAATGGGGCCCAGGCCGACACGGACCCGGCAACAACGTCTTCGCCTATTTCTGCGGGCCGGAGGAAATGCCGCTCGAATACACCGGCGAGATGCAGCAGGTGGACGACAGCTATCAGATCCGCAAACCCGAAGACTGGAAATGGCCGCCCGGGCGGCTCGATCACTGGGGCATCACCCCTGGACCGAGCGCCCGAGTGAAGAAGGCGCAGGCGCTGTATCAGTTCTCCAACGACGGTTATCGGCTGGAGAGCTAGGGTCTGATTCAACTGCGTTGAGTCAGACCCGTCGCGCATCCTTTTGTTTGAGCATGATCTTTCCCGAAAAACGGTTCCCACTTTTCGGGATCATGCTCTAGTTCGCCGGGATATTCGCCGCCTTGATGATGTCGCCCCACTTCTTGCGCTCGTCGACAATCAGCTTGGCGAACTCGTCCGGCGTATTGCTGACAAGCTTGATGCCCGACTCGGTGACGAAGCGCTGCATCGACGGCTGACGCAGCGCCTTGGCGACTTCCGCCTGCAGCCGCGCAACGATCTGCGGTGAGGTTCCGGCGGGCGCCATCAAGCCGAACCACGAGGACGCCTGCCAGTCCGGCAGACCGGCTTCGACCGAGGTCGGCACATCGGGCAACACCGACAGCCGTTCCTTGCCGGCCACCGCAAGCGGCGTCAGCGCGCCGGACTTGATATGCGCGATCACGATCGGCGGATTATCGACCACGCCGTTGATGTGTCCGGCAAGCAGATCGTTTACCGCCGGCGCCGCGCCTTTGTACGGCACGTGCACGATATCGAGGCCGGCGTTGAGCTTGAGCAGTTCGCCGGCGATGTGGCCTGACGCGCCGGCGCCCTGCGAGGCGTAGCTGAGCTTGCCCGGGTTGGCCTTGGCGTAGGCGATAAACTCCTTGAGGTTGTTCGCCGGGATCGACGGATG
>JBQCFU010000585.1:0-2690 GCA_051958775.1 Pseudolabrys sp. | reverse complement strand
CGTGTCACGCCGACCGACGCGCAGATCGCCCAACTGTTGAACAATCAGCCCTGACCGCACTGCCGCCAGCCCACGCGCTATGATCTGCTCATCATGACCCGCTCCGCACTCCCGGGCTTCCTGATCGCAACCGGCGTGCTGCTGCTCGGCGTCATCGTCGCTTTCAGCGTCGGCCGCTATCCAGTGAGCGTCATCGACCTCTTGCGCTCGCTGTTCAGCAAGCTCACCGGCGAACCGTCCGGCCTGGCACCGGCGATCGAGACCGTGATCTGGCAAATCCGCGGACCGCGCGTCGTCGCCGGCGTTGTCGTCGGCGCAGCACTGGCGATCGCCGGCACAGCCTTTCAAGGGCTGTTCCGCAATCCGCTGGTGTCACCGGACATTCTCGGCGCATCGTCCGGCGCTGCGCTCGGCGCCGTGTTCGGCATCTTCCTCTCGTTCGGCGTATTCGCCATCCAGGCGTTCGCCTTCGTTGGTGGATTGATCGCAGTCGGCGCTGTCTATGCGGTTGGCTCCGCAGTGCGCTCGCGCGACCCGATCCTCGTGCTGGTGCTCACCGGCGTGGTGATCGGTTCGCTGCTCGGTGCCGGCGTCGGCCTGCTCAAATATCTCGCCGACCCCTACAACCAGTTGCCGGCGATGACGTTCTGGCTGCTCGGCAGCCTTGCCGCTGCGCATGCCGCTGATCTCTTGCCCGTCATCGTGCCGGTCGCTGCCGGTGCCATCGTGCTGTTTGCGCTGCGCTGGCGCATGAATGCGATGTCGCTGCCGGACGAGGAAGCCCGCGCGCTCGGCATTGCCACCGGACCATTGCGCATCGCCATCGTCGCCGCTGCGACATTGACGACATCCGCCAGCGTCGCGGTCGCCGGCATTGTCGGCTGGGTCGGTCTTGTCGTGCCGCATCTCGCCCGCGCGCTGGTCGGCCCCGATTTCGCGCGGCTGCTTCCCGCCTCGACTATTCTCGGCGCCGGCTATCTGCTGCTGATCGACACACTGGCGCGCACCATCGCGCCGGTAGAAGTCCCGCTCGGCATTCTCACTGCAGTGATCGGCACGCCGTTCTTCATCTGGCTGCTCGCGCGCGTGCAGAACACGTGGTCATCATGATCCTGTCGGGCCACGACCTCACCATCGGCTATACCGATCGCGTGGTCGGCACCCACATCGATGTGACGATCGCGACCGGCGGCGTGCTCGCTCTGCTCGGTCCGAACGGCGGCGGCAAGACGACGCTCCTGAAAACGCTGCTCGGCCTGATTCCGCCGAAAGCCGGCGATGTGCGTCTCGACGGGCAGACATTGTCAGCGCGATCGATCCGCGAACGGGCCCGCGCCATCGCCTATGTGCCGCAAACCCATGTGGCGACCTTCGCCTTTCCGGTGGAGTCGGTGGTGCTGATGGGGCGCACCGCGCACGGCAGCCTGTTCAGCCGTCCCGGCGCCCACGACCGCGCGGTCGCGGCAGCGGCATTGCAGCGGCTCGGCATCGACCATCTGGCGACGCGGCCCTATACGATGATCTCCGGTGGCGAACGGCAGCTTGTCCTGCTGGCGCGCGCCTTGGCGCAGGAGCCGTCCTTCATCGTCCTCGACGAGCCGACCGCGAGCCTCGACTTCGGCAACCAGGGCAAGGTGATGGCGGAAATCCGCGCCCTCGCCGCGGCCGGGCTCGGCGTGCTGTTTACCACTCACGATCCCAACCATGCGCTGCGGATCGCCGACCGCGCTCTGCTGTTGCGCGACGGCAAGGGGATCGGCGAAGGCCCGGTGCGCGACGTACTAACCAAATCGGAGTTGGAACGGCTCTACGGCGCGCCCGTCGAAGAGATTTACGATAAGCACAATACGGCATTCCTCCCCGGCGAGGTCACGCTTCCGCCGAGGCCGATTCAGGATTAGGGTCGCGCCATGCTGGCTCGACGCTGTTTCAATATTCTGTTCGGCGCCATGTCCCTCAGCGCGTTAACGCTGCTCGCCATCGATCCGGCGGCGCAGGCCCGGACGCGCAAACCGGTCTACGACTACAATCAGCCGAAAGGTGGCTGCACCAAATTCGGCTGGCCGCTGGCGCGCGAGCTGCAATGGTTCGGCGGCGGCAATCTGCCGGTCTACGAATCCGGCGCCAAGCGCGATACGCCGCCGGACAATGCCTTCACGCTCGATCTCGACGCCGACAACGACGCGACGCTGGTGATGCCGCTCGAACGCAAATCCCGCAACGACAACGGCTATGGCGGCTCGATCAGCTTCGGCCCGCTGCCGCGCGGCGGGCTTTACCAGATCACCCTGTCCGAAGATGGCCTGGTGGACATCATCCAGAACGGTCACTATCTGAAGAAGAAAGCGAGCCATATGCGGCGCGATTGCCCTGCGGTCCGGCGCTCGATCCGCGTCGAACTCACGGCTGCACCGCTGGTGCTGCAGTTCGGCGGCGTCGAAATGCCGAGCCTGACCATCGCGGTCGCCCCGGCGGAATGAACATGCTAGAGGTCGAACTATGGTCGACCCCAAAATTAACGATTTGTCGGACAGCTACATCATCCGGCCCGATCCGCACGATCGGCGGCTGACGGAACGCGTCACCGGCATCGATCAGACCGGCGCACGGATCGAAACTTCCGTGACGGTCGAGCGGCCGTTGACGATCTCCCTCAACAGCCCGGAGATCGTCACCGCGATGACGATCGG
>JBQCFU010000584.1:0-2305 GCA_051958775.1 Pseudolabrys sp. | reverse complement strand
GATGATCGGCGCGTCCGCCGCGATCTCCGGCGCCATGGCGGCGGCGATCCGCTTCGCCTTCCAGCGCGGCGGGCCGATCAGCTTCTGGCGCTCAGGCGACGAGAATGCCTATCGCGTGCCGGCACTGCCGCTCCTCGGCGTGCTTAGCGACCCGCGTGCGCTCGCCTTCCTCGCGGTCTGGTTCGGCACCAATCTGCTGTTCGGCCTCGGTAGCATGCCGCTGCTCGGCGAGGATGAACCGGTGGCGTGGCAGGCGCATATCGGCGGCTTTCTGGTCGGTTTGCTGCTGTTCTCCCTGCTGGATCCCGTTCCGGCACGTCCCCGGCATGAACAACCCAGTCATGACGAGGAACCCGGCGACCCCCGTTCCGGCGGCGCTTGACGGAACAGGATAGCGGGCGGATCGTTGGCCCTGACCCGGGACTCGGGTTTGCTCCCGGGCAATAGGGAGGCGACCATGACCATTCGAACCATCCTCGCCGCCAAGAGTGGCGACGTGGCGGTGATCGAACCAGCGGCGACGCTCCAGGCCGCGGCACAGCAGATGTCTGAAAGGCGCGTCGGTGCGCTCGTCGTACTCGGCACGGAACGCCGTGTGATCGGCATCCTGTCGGAGCGTGACATTGTCCGCACGATCGCCAAGCACGGCGCGGATGCGCTCAAGCTGCCGGTGTCGCAGGCGATGACGCGCGAGGTCATGACCTGCACCGAAGAAGAAACCATCGGCGGCGTGATGAGCCGCATGACCGAAGGCCGCTTCCGCCATCTGCCGGTGATGCAGAGCGACACCATGGTCGGCATCGTCTCGATCGGCGACGTCGTCAAATTCCGCGTCGGCGAAATGGAGAACGAGTCCGAGGCGCTGCGCGATTACATCCGCACGGCCTGACCGGGCGTGCCTGATACGACAGGTCCCGTCGCACCCGGTGCGGCGGGACATTTGCGCTGATAACGTAGCGGGCGCCGATGCGCAGCAGGCGCTAACCGCGGGGCCGTCGAGCCATGATCCATAACCGTTCTCTGTCCGCGGTCGCCCTTATCGGATCACTTGCGGCGGCTCTGTTTCTGTCGCCGCTGGCGCAGGCCTGCACACGCTTTGTCTATCATGGTGCCGATGATCAGGTGATCACCGCACGTTCGATGGACTGGAAGGTCGATGTCGGCACTAATCTGTGGGTTTTTCCGCGCGGGATGAAACGGTCGGGTGAGGCTGGGCCGAATTCGGTGCAGTGGACATCGAAATACGGCAGCGTCATCGCCTCAGGATACGATGTGGCGACGACTGACGGCATGAACGAGGCGGGACTCGTCGCCAATGTGCTGTGGTTGGTCGAATCCGAGTACCCGAAATACGACGGCAAGCGTCCCGGGTTGTCGATCGCAGCCTGGGCCCAGTACGTGCTCGACAATTTTGCGACTGTTGGCGAAGCCGTGGACGCGCTTGCGAAAGAGCCTTTTATCCTCGTTACCGACAACGTGCCGGGAGAAGACAGGCTGGCCACGTTGCATCTCTCCCTCTCGGACGCGAGTGGTGACAGCGCCATCATCGAATATATCGGCGGCAAGCAGGTCATTCACCACAGCCGCGACTACCAGGTGATGACCAATTCACCGATCTTCGACCAACAACTCGCGCTGAATGCCTATTGGAAGCAGATCGGCGGCACTGTCATGTTGCCGGGTACCAATCGCGCCGCTGATCGCTTCGCGCGAGCGTCGTTTTATGTGAACGCGATCCCGAAATCTGAGAATGTGACGGAGGCGATTGCCAGCGTCTTCAGCGTCATTCGCAACGCGTCCGTTCCTTATGGCATCACAACACCGGGTGAGCCCAATATCTCGTCGACGCGCTGGCGTACGGTCTCCGACCAGAAACGCAAATTCTATTTCTTCGAGTCGGTGCTGACGCCGAATGTGTTCTGGGTTGACCTGACCAGGTTCGATCTCTCGGACAAGACAGGGAAAGTGATGAAGCTCGATCTCGGCCCCGATCAGACGCACATCTATTCCGGCATGGCCAACGATCGCTTCAAGGAAGCGCCGCCCTTCAAGTTCCTCGGTCTCTAAGCGGGAAGGGATATCCCTTACTTCGCCGCGATCTCGACCGGCTCCGGATGCGACAAGGCGGCGATCGCCGTCTGGATATCCTCGATCGCCCGTTCCGCGGCTTCCTCACCGATACGGATCGCATCCTCGGCGCGGTGGAAGTCGAACCAGCCGACCGACTTGATGCGCGGCGCGATGGTGACGTCGGGCGGGGCGCCCGCGAGCCCCGCGCGGGGGTTTCGGGGCGGCAACACCTTGA
>JBQCFU010000583.1:0-2364 GCA_051958775.1 Pseudolabrys sp. | reverse complement strand
ACCGACAAGGGCATCAAAGTCCACGGCGTCGACACCAAGATGGAAAGCGTGCGCACGTCGGGCAAGCTGGGATTCTCCGGTCACCCGCATATTGAGGATTTCAAATTCCTCAAGGCGCATACCCGCGTCACGCCGAAGATGACGATCCCCGCGCCGGGCGTGCTGCATTTCCGGCAGGGCCGTGTGTCGGTGAGCAAGGATGTTTATCCGAATCTCGACAATTTCTTCGAGGATCTGGCGCAGACCTACAAGAAGGCAGTGCAGGCCTTCTACGATGCGGGCTGCCGCTATCTCCAGCTCGACGACACCACCTGGGCGATGATGTGCGACGAGAAAGAGCGCGCGCATTCACGCGAGCGCGGTGATGACCCTGACGTGCTGCCAAAAATCTACGCGAAGATGATCGACATCGCGATCCGCGACCGGCCGAAGGACATGGTCGTGACCATGCATTCCTGTCGCGGTAATTTCCGCTCCACCTGGATTGCCGAGGGCGGCTACGAGCCGGTCGCCGAGGTGATGTTCAACAATACTCCGCTCGACGGCTACTTCCTCGAATACGACACCGATCGGGCCGGCGGATTCGAACCGCTGCGGTTCTTCCCCAAGGGTGGCAAGCAGATGGTGCTCGGTCTCGTCACGTCGAAGTCCGGCCGGCTGGAACCGAAGGACGATATCAAGCGGCGGATCGACGAAGCGACCAAATATGTCTCGCTCGACCAGCTTTGCCTGTCGCCGCAGTGCGGTTTCTCCTCGACAGAATAGGGCAATGTGCTGGCCGAGGACGAACAATGGGCCAAGCTGAAAATGATCGTCGATCTCAGCAAGGAGATTTGGGGTCGATAACGGCGCGGGGTGTGTCGGCCCGTATGGCGCCGGACGCATTGCCGCGACAAGCATGACAGTTGCCTCGGCCCGCCCGATCGGCAAAGATTGCTGGAAACAATCGATTGCAGGCGGAGCGGAACGCACTGTAAAGGCACTGCAGGGAAGCCACTGCAATCGGGGCAGTGAAAACACATGGGAGGAGAAACGTCGATGCTGAAACATTTTAAACGCGTGCTGGGCGGCCTTGCGCTGTCGGCCACCGCGCTGGCGCTGACCGCCAGCGGGGCGTCAGCACAGGCGCCGTCGGGCGAGCCGGTCAAGATCGGCTTCGGCATGTCGCTGACCGGGCCGCTCTCGGCCAACGGCAAGTCGTCGCTGCTCGCGATGAAGATCTGGGAAGACGATACCAACGCCAAGGGCGGCCTCATGGGCCGGCCGGTGAAGCTCGTCTACTTCGATGATCAGAGCAATCCGTCGACCGTTCCGGGCATCTACACGAAATTGCTCGACGTCGACAAAGTCGACCTGATCGTCTCGGGCTACGCTTCGGGCCAGATCGCACCGGCAATGCCGATCGCCATCTCCAAGAAAAAGGTGTTCATCAGCCTGTTCGGCACCGGCATCAACGACGAGTTCAAATACGACCGTTACTTCTCGATGATCCCGAACGGGCCCACGCCGAAGCCGGCGTTCACCCGCGGCTTCTTCAAGGTGGCGGAAGCGCAGAACCCGAAGCCGCAGACGATCGCGATTGCCATGGCTGACGCCGAGTTCGGCCGCAACGCCTGCGAAGGCGCGGTGGAGAATGCGAAGGCGGCAGGCTTCAAGATCGTCTACGAGCGTCGTTATCCGCCGGCCACGACCGACTTCGCGCCGATCGTGCGCGCGGTGCAGGCTACCAACCCGGATCTGTTCGTCGTCTGCTCCTACCCGCTCGACTCGGTCGGCATGGTCAAGGCCATGAACGAGATCGGCTTCAAGCCGAAGATGTGGGGCGGCGCGATGGTCGGCCTGCAGGCGACCGTGTTCAAGACGCAGCTCGGGCCACTTCTCAACGGCCTCGTCAACTTCGAAACCTGGCTGCCCGCGAAGACCATGGAATTCCCCGGCTCGATGGACCTGATCAAGAAGTATCAGGCACGCGCGGCTGCGGAAGGCGTCGACCCGCTCGGCTACTACATGCCGGTCTGGGCCTATGCCTATCTGCAGGTGCTGGGTGATGCGGTCAACGCGACCAAGTCGCTGGATGACGGCAAGCTCGCCGACTACATCCGCAAAACCACGTTCAAGACCACGGTCGGCGACGTGAAGTTCGGCCCGAACGGCGAATGGGCCAACGAGCGCGTGATGGCGGCCCAGTTCCAGAACATCAAGAGCAACAGCATCGAGGAATTCCGCAAGCTCGATACGCTGCCGATCATCTATCCGCCGGAATACAAGAGCGGTAACGTGATTTATCCTTACGAGAAGGCGAAGTAGTAGCGTCCGCGCTCGCGACTTGCTTTACTGCGGCCGGCGCCCGTGCGCCGGCCGTGT
>JBQCFU010000582.1:0-10639 GCA_051958775.1 Pseudolabrys sp. | reverse complement strand
GACATGGGATATCAATCTCGTGTCAGGCAAGCGCGTGTGGATCCACGAGGGCAACCCGTTCGGAAACTACGTGACTGCGGGTTACTGGGACGGGGGCATCGCGATGTTCGATGTCACCAATCCGTCCGATCCGAAGTTCATGTGGCGGGAGAACCCGCACGAAACCCACGGCTGGCCGGGATGCTATCACAGCTTTCTGGTGCCCGAGGGATCGGAGTTCGGCATCGCAACGCAGGAAACCACCACGGTGAACTGCGACGAACCGCCGGCATTCGTGACGTTCTACGACATGCGCAACGTCCATCATCCGCTGCCGGTCAGCACGTTCCAGCCTTACGAGATTGATCCCTATACGATGCGCCCACGCGATACCAAGTGGTGCCGCACCGGCGCGCGCTATGGTGCGCACAATATCTGGCTCGATATGAAGAAGGACGATCTGATCTATATCTGCTGGTTCAATGCGGGCCTGCGGATCATCGACTGGTCGAACCCGTTCAGCCCGAAGGAAGCGGGTTACTACATTCCCGCCGGCACCAAGGAGCGCTGCTGCCCGCAGAGCAACGACGTGCAGGTCGATCCGGACACCGGGCTGATCTACATGGCGGATCGCTGGGGCCTCGGCCTGCATATCCTCGAATACACCGGCGGTTGAACGAAAGCCTGATCCGGCGGCACCGGGTCAGGCCCGTCACCCGAAGACCGAGGGCGCACTTCTCTCAACCTGAGCCAATCGCGTTCACCGGCGTGCCAAGCGAAGTCGGCTCCTTGCCGTATTCGTCGCGGGGCAGAGTTCGCCGTCATCGAGTTGGCGGGCTCTTTATATGGTCTTTATGGGTGTGGCCGTCTTTCCAAATCGCTTCCTTATGGCCTGACGTCTAGATCGCATATCGCCCGAGAGGAGGGCGATATGAACGACATCATTTTGATCGGCCTGGCCTTGGCTCTCTTTGCCGCGACCGTCGCCTACGCGGCGGCGTGCGAGCGGCTTTAGGAGCGCCTGACCTGACATGGGACTATTCACTGGCCGCGCTCGTGACCGCGTGCCTCACGCTTTATCTCGTCTACGCGCTGCTGCGTCCGGAACGGTTCTGAGGTCAGGCCATGACGCTGATCGGCTGGGTCCAGATCGCGCTGTTCTGCCTGATTGTCGTCGCCCTTGCGGCGCCGGTCGGCGGTTACATGACGCGCGTGTTCAATGGTGAGCGGACGTTTCTTTCTCCGGTCCTGAGGCCGGTTGAGACAGGCCTCTACCGTGTCGCCGGCGTCGACGAGAGCAGCGAACAGCATTGGCTGACTTACACCATCGCCATGCTGCTGTTTCATGTCGGCGGTTTCTTCATCATCTACCTGTTGATGCGATGGCAAGCGGTCCTGCTGTTCAATCCGGCGGGTCAGTCGGCCGTGCCGCCCGATCTGTCGCACAATCCGGCGATCAGTTTCATCACCAATACCAACTGGCAGAACTACGGCGGCGAAAGCACGCTGTCCTATCTCGTGCAGATGCTGGGCCTGACGCACCAGAACTTTCTCTCCGGTGCCACGGGCATCGTGCTGGCGGTTGCGTTGATCCGCGGTTTCGCCCGTGCGTCGGCCAGGACTGTCGGGAATTTCTGGGTCGATATCACGCGCTGTACGCTCTACATCCTGCTGCCGATCTGCGTGCCCTATGCGCTGTTCCTGGTCTGGCAGGGCGTTCCGCAGACGCTCGGCGCTTATGTCGACGCCACGACGCTCGAAGGTGCCAAGCAGACGATCGCGGTCGGCCCGGTTGCCTCCCAGGTTGCGATCAAGATGCTCGGCACCAACGGCGGCGGTTTCTTCAATGCCAATGCCGCACATCCGTTCGAGAACCCGACGGCCCTGTCGAACTTCGTGCAGATGCTGTCGATTCTGGTCCTTGGCGCGGCCATGACCAACGTATTCGGCCGCATGGTCAGCAATCAGCGTCAGGGCTGGGCGATTCTCGCGGCTATGGGCGTGCTGTTTATCGCTGGTGTCACGGTTTGCTACTGGGCTGAGGCCAACGGCACCGCCACGCTGAATGCACTGGGTCTCACCGGCGGCAATATGGAAGGCAAGGAGGTCCGTTTCGGTATTGTCGGGTCGGCTCTGTTTGCGGTGGTGACGACCGCCGCGTCCTGCGGCGCCGTCAATGCCATGCATGACTCCTTCACTGCGCTCGGCGGCATGATCCCGATGATCAATATGCAGCTCGGCGAAATTGTCATCGGCGGCGTTGGTGCAGGTCTGTACGGTATGTTGATGTTCGTCATCATCACCGTGTTCGTTGCCGGTTTGATGGTTGGCCGGACGCCCGAATATGTCGGCAAGAAAATCGAAGCGAAGGATGTGAAGATGGCAATGCTCGCCATTCTTATCCTGCCGCTGATGATGCTCGGCTGGACGGCGATTGCGGTGGTCTATCCGCCCGCGGTCGCATCGATGGCCAATGCCGGACCGCACGGCTTTAGCGAAGTGCTTTATGCCTACACCTCGCAAGCGGCCAATAACGGCTCCGCATTCGGCGGACTCACCGGCAATACGCCTTTCTACAATGTGAGCGGTGCGATCGCGATGTTCGTCGGCCGCTTCTGGGTGATCGTGCCGATGATGGCGATTGCCGGATCCCTCGCGGCCAAGAAGATCGTGCCGCCGTCGCTCGGCACATTTCCGACCACGGGCGTTTTGTTCGTCGGCCTGCTCGTCGGCGTGATCCTGATTGTCGGCGGCCTCACCTTCTTCCCGGCGCTCGCGCTCGGACCCATCGTCGAGCATCTGGCGATGCAGGCCGGCAGCGTGTTCTGAGCTTTCGGAGCAATTGAATCATGGAAACCTCGAAACTGCGCAAGCACAGCAGCACCGCAACGCTTCTTGATGCTCGGATTGTCCTGCCGGCGATCGGCCAGGCTTTCGTCAAGCTCAATCCGACCACGCTGATGAAAAATCCGGTGATGTTCGTTCTGGAAGTCGTCAGCGCTCTTACGACGGTTCTGCTGATCCGCGACATCGTCACCGGTGGAACCAATGTGTTCTTCGAAGCCCAGATCGTGCTGTGGCTCTGGTTCACGGTGTTGTTCGCGAACTTTGCCGAAGCGGTTGCGGAGGGTCGGGGCAAGGCGCAGGCAGATACCTTGCGCAAGACCCGCACCGAGACGCGCGCCAAGCGGCTGTTGATGCCGGACAATCACGACACCTATGAGAATGCCGCTGCAGACGACCTGATAGCCGGAGAGCTGGTTCTCTGCGAGCCCGGCGATATCATTCCGGGTGATGGCGAAGTGGTCGAGGGTATCGCTTCGGTCAATGAAGCGGCGGTGACCGGCGAATCCGCGCCGGTCATCCGCGAATCCGGCGGCGACCGTTCGGCGGTGACCGGCGGCACCACGGTGATCTCCGATCGCATCATTGTGCGGATCACGTCGTCGCCCGGTTCGTCGTTCCTGGACCGCATGATCAAGCTGGTCGAAGGCGCGGAACGGCAGAAGACGCCGAACGAGATTGCGCTGAACATTCTGCTGGTCGGTCTCACCATCATCTTCGTGTTCGCGACGGCAACGATCCCGAGCTATGCGGCCTATGCCGGCGGCGCGATTTCCGTGGTCGTTCTTGTCGCTTTGTTTGTGACGTTGATCCCGACCACCATCGGCGCCTTGCTGTCGGCGATCGGCATTGCCGGCATGGACCGGCTGGTGCGTTTTAATGTCCTCGCCATGTCCGGCCGGGCCGTGGAAGCCGCCGGCGACGTTGACACGCTGCTGCTCGACAAGACCGGCACCATCACCTTCGGCGACCGCATGGCGACGGAGATCGTTCCGGTGCCGGGCGTCAGCGAGCAGGAAGCCGTTGAAGCGGCGCTGCTCGCGAGCCTCGCTGACGAGACCGCCGAAGGCCGTTCGCTGGTCGCGTTGACCCAGGACAAATACGGGATGACGCGGAAGGTTGTGCCGCAGGGCGCGGTATTCATCCCATTTTCGGCGATGACGCGGTTGTCGGGCGTCGATGTCGGTGGCCGCAAGTTGCGCAAGGGCGCAATCGACTCGGTGCTGAAATTCGTCCGTGACCAGTCGGGCCAGACTGTTTCCGAGCCGCCGAATTTCCGTGCCGCGGTCGACAGGATCGCGCAGTCCGGCGGTACGCCGCTGGCACTGGCGGATGGCGGAAAGCTGCTCGGCGTCATCCACTTGAAGGATGTGGTGAAGCCTGATGTGAAAGATCGCTTCACCGCGCTCCGTCGTATGGGGATCAAGACGGTGATGATCACCGGCGACAATCCGGTCACGGCCGCGTCGATCGCTTCCGAAGCAGGCGTCGACGATTTCATCGCCGAAGCGACGCCCGAAGACAAGCTTCGCTATATCCGTGGAGAACAAGGTAACGGGCGGCTGATTGCCATGTGCGGCGACGGCACGAACGATGCGCCGGCGTTGGCACAGGCCGATGTCGGCGTTGCCATGCAGAGCGGCACACAGGCTGCGCGCGAAGCCGGCAACATGGTCGATCTCGATTCCAATCCGACCAAGCTCATCGAGGTCGTCGAGATCGGCAAGCAATTGTTGATGACGCGCGGCGCGCTGACGACGTTCTCGATCGCCAATGATGTCGCCAAATATTTCGCGATCATTCCGGCGATGTTCGTTGCGTTCTATCCGCAGCTACAAGTGCTTAACGTCATGAACCTGTCGACGCCGCAAAGCGCGATTCTGTCGGCGATCATCTTCAATGCGCTCATCATTATCGCGTTGATCCCGCTTGCGTTGAGGGGCGTCAAATACCGGCCGATCGGTGCTGCCGCGCTACTGCGACGCAATCTGCTGATCTATGGGCTCGGTGGTCTGGTCCTGCCGTTCATCGGCATCAAGGCGATCGATCTCGCCGTCACCGCGCTGCATCTCGCCTGAGGAGAGTTGTCATGCTCAAACACATCCGCCCCGCGCTGGCCATTTTGATCGGCCTCACCCTCATCACCGGATTGATCTATCCGCTGGCCATCACCGGCATTGCCGGTGTGATCTTTCCCGACCAGGCAAACGGAAGCCTCATTGAGCGCAACGGACAGATCGTCGGCTCTGCTTTGATTGGACAGAACTTCACTGAGGATCGCTACTTTCATGGCCGCCCGTCCGCGACCACGACGCCTGATCCGAAGGATTCCACCAAGACCGTCGAAGCGCCCTACAACGCCGCCAGTTCGATGGGGTCGAATCTCGGCCCGACCAGCAAGGCGCTGGCGGAGCGTGTCAAAGCCGACGTTGAAAAGCTGAAAGCGGAAGACCCGTCGCAGCCTGTCCCGGTCGATCTGGTGACGGCATCGGGCAGCGGTCTCGATCCCGATATTTCGCCCGAGGCCGCCCTGTTTCAGGTGACGCGCGTCGCCAAAGCACGCGGACTGCCGGAGGACCGCCTTCGCGCCTTGATCGCAGGCCAGACCGAGGGACGTCTGATGGGATGGCTCGGCGAGCCTCGCGTCAATGTGCTTCGGCTCAATCTCGCCCTCGCTCAGAGCGGCGGGCGTTAGCGTGACCCGTGTCACCGGTGGTGATCTTTCCGCACGCGGTTTCTGCCCGGGACGCACTCGACGACCTGGTGCAGGATTGGCTGTTTCTGGTGTTGCGTTATGCGGTGTCGCGCGAGGCGCGCGACCGGCAGGCGGTCTTGGACCTGGCCGCGAAGATGGATAACTTGGGTCAGGAAAACGATCGGGAGACTTTCCGATTCTTCCGGAGCCAAAGCGAGACACTATGCACGGCCATCGCGGCGCCGGATACGCCCGGACGCCGGCAGATGCTCATGGCGCATGCGCGCAGGATCGGGCAGCCTCGGCTTCAGCAGGCATTCCTCCTGACCTGTCACCTCGAAACGCGCGAAAAGGTGTTTCCGGGGTCCGGCAGAACGAATGATCGTTCTGAGCTATGGAAGGGATTGCAAAGGCGCTGACGACGTCGGCGCGGGTCAAAGATGACCAGATCGGACGGATTGAGAGCCTCACCCGACGCGCTGCTGAGCTTCGCCAACAAGGAAGGGCGCGGCCGGCTGAAGATTTTTCTCGGCGCAGCGCCTGGCGTCGGCAAGACCTATGCGATGCTGGCATCCGCGCGTGCCGAGAAGGCGGGTGGCCGCGACGTCGTCGCCGGGCTGATCGAAACCCATGGCCGGCTCGAAACCGAACAGCTCATCGACGGTTTCGAGGTGCTGCCGCGCCGGTCGATGGTCTACCGCAACCAGATGATGCGGGAGTTCGATCTCGATGCAGCGCTCGCACGTCGTCCAGAATTGCTGCTGGTCGACGAATATGCCCACACCAATGTGCCGGGTAGTCGTCACCCCAAGCGCTGGCAGGATGTCGATGAACTGCTCGCAGCCGGGGTCGACGTCTGGACGACGTTGAACATCCAGCATCTCGAAAGCCTGAATGACGTGGTGCAGAAGATCACGCGCATCCGTGTGCGCGAGACTGTGCCGGATACCGTGTTCGACAAGGCGGACGAGGTCGTGCTTGTCGATTTTCCGCCGGACGAATTGCTCAAGCGTTTGGCGGAAGGAAAAGTCTACGTCCAGGAGACGGCGGCGCGCGCGGCCGACAATTTTTTCAGGCCGCAGAATCTGACGGCGCTGCGTGAGCTTGCCTTGCGTCGTGCTGCCGAGCGCGTCGATGCCGCTCTCGTGGAGCGGATGCAGGCGCAGGCGATCGAGGGGCCATGGGCCGCCGGCGAACGCATTCTTGCCTGTATCGGTCCGGATCCGGTTTCGCCGATTGTTATCCGCGCCGCCAAGCGGCTGGCTGATCTGATGGACGCACCATGGATCGCCGTGACGGTGGAGCGCCCCGGCAGGATCCTCGATGCGGCATCGCGCCGTCAGATCGATGAAGCGATGGCGCTGG
Organism: Pseudolabrys sp.; assembly: GCA_051958775.1. Lineage (GTDB taxonomy): Bacteria > Pseudomonadota > Alphaproteobacteria > Rhizobiales > Xanthobacteraceae > Pseudolabrys. The sequence continues at coordinate 3,756 of JBQCFU010000582.1, read as the reverse complement.
CGCAAAGCCTCGGTGCGGAAACGCAGACGCTGACCGGCACGGATATTCCAGGCGAATTGCTGCGCTTTTCGCGATTTGAAAACGTCACGCAGATCGTCGTCGGTCGCTCCCGCGGCGGCTTTATCAGTGAGCTGTTGCGCCGGTCGTTGCCGCACGAACTGGTCCGCCGCACGCAGGACATCGCGATCCATCTGGTGACACGCGAAGCCGAGGCTCCCGCCAGGCGTCCGCGTCTCGAGATGATCGTGCGACCGAAGCTGTTGCTGCTGGCGTATGCCACCGTGGCGGTGGCGGTCGCACTCGCCATTGGCAAGGGCCTTACCGAACTGACGCCGATCCCCAATCTGTCGATGGTGTTCATGCTCGCGGTGCTGGTCTCCGCTGTGGGATGGGGATTCTGGGCGGCGATCTACGCGTCGGTGCTGTCGTTTCTGGCTTACAATTTTTTCTTCATCCCGCCGCTCAACACCTTCACCATCGCAGAGCCTTACGAGTTTCTGGCTCTGTTGATCTTTCTGGTCGTGGCGGTCGTCAGTTCCGTTCTCGCGGGTCGTGTCAGGGATCAGGCCAGGATCGCTGCAAATCGCGTACGCGCCATGCGTCGGCTTTATGAGTTCACCCGACGGCTGTCCGGGCTCGCGACGCCCGATGCCATCGCCGAGGGCGCGGCAAGCGAAATCCACACCAGCCTCAATCGGAACGTGGTTGTTCTGGTGCCGCGCGACGGCGAATTGACCCTGGTGGCGGCCTGGCCGCCCGACGATGAACTCGATGCGGCGGCGATGACCGCCGCGCGCTGGGCGTCGACCCATAAGGAACCGGCGGGAACAGGGACCGCAACGCTGCCGATCATTCCCTGGTTTTTTGTGCCGCTACGGATCGGCGACAAAATTCTGGGCGTGGTCGGGTTGAGTCGCAGCCCGAGTGGCGAATTGCTCGATTCCGAAGGGCGCGCGCTATTCGATACGCTCGTTGAACAGGCAGCGGCTGCCTTTGATCGCGCCTTGCTCGCGCGCGACATGATCGAAGCAAAAACCGCGACTGAAACCGAGCGCATGCGCAACACTTTGCTGGCTTCGGTCTCGCATGATTTCCGCACGCCGCTCTCGTCGATTCTCGGCGCAGCCACCGGGCTGATCGACTACGGCGACAAGCTCGCACCCGCCGCGCAGCGCGATCTGCTCGGCCAGATCAAGCAGGAGGCGGAAGGCCTCGACGAAATGGTGCGCAATCTGCTGGCCATCGCGCGGATCGATGCCGGCGCATTGGAGCTGCGCCGCGACTGGCTCGATCTCAAGGAGGTGGTCAACCGGGTGGTGGTGGCCGCGCGCCGGCATGGGGCGAGTCAGACCATTTTGGTTCGCTGGCCAGCCGAAGTGCCTTTGGTCCGGGCCGATGCGACATTGGCCGAACAGGCGATCGGCAATGTGGTGCGCAATGCGGTCGCGCACACCGGACAAGAGACGCAGATCGAAATCGAAGCGCAGGCGGACGCTGACAGCGTCGTCATCCACGTGACCGACAACGGACCGGGAATCTCACCTGAAGCCCTCCCGCATCTGTTCGACAAATTCGTGCGTGGGCCCGGCCCCACGGCCCAAATGACGAATCTTGCGGATGGCGGTCATGGCACCGGACTTGGTCTCGCTATCGCCAAGGGAATTCTGGAAGCGCATGGCGGGCAGATTGCCGCGCAAAGTCCGGTTGCCGAGGGCCGTGGAGCGCGCTTTATGCTCACATTTCCGCGTGAGGCGATGCCGGCATGACCGCAAAATACCAGGTTCTGGTTGTCGATGACGAAGCGGCCATCCTGCGCTTTTTGAAGCCGGCGCTGGAGGCGAATGGCTATCAGGTTGCCGGCGCAGTGACGGCGGCGGAAGGCATCCAGCGCATTGCCGCAGAGACGCCGGATATCGTGCTGCTCGATCTCGGTCTGCCGGACGGGGACGGAAAGGACATCATTCGGCAGGTTCGTGAGTTCTCGGATGTGCCGATGGTTGTGTTGTCGGCGCGGGAGCGCGAGGCGGAAAAAATCGAAGCGCTGGATCTCGGTGCTGACGATTACGTCAACAAGCCGTTCAATGTCGGTGAGCTGCTGGCGCGAATGCGGACGGCGCTTCGTCACCGGATGCAGCGCAATGCCGAAGTGCCTGTCTTGAAGGTCGGCAGCTTGGAGGTTGATGCCGTTCGCCATCGCGTCGCTCGCGGCGGTATGGAGCTGAAGCTGACGCCGAAAGAATTCGAACTCCTGGCTTATCTGGCAAAGCACGCCGGACGGGTCGTGACGCATCGGCAAATTCTGATTGCCGTCTGGGGTCCGGCCCATGCGAGTGATACGCAGTATCTGCGGGTTTATATCGGGCAGCTCAGGCAGAAAGTGGAAGAGCGCCCTGATGATCCGCGGCTGATCCTGACCGAGCCGGGCATCGGCTATCGGATTGCCGATCGTTAGCTTAGTTCACGGCCAGTCCGCATAGGAATAATGCTGCTTGCGAGCCTTGGTGTGTGCCGCAGAATGGGTCACCTCGCGGCGGAAGGCGCCCGGCGTGAACCCCGTATTGCTTCTGAAGAAGCGGTTGAAGTGGCTCGGGTCCTTGAATTTCAGATGGTTCGAGATCTGCTCGATGGTCAGCATCGAACGCTCCAGCAAAACCGTCGCTTCCCGCGTCACCCGTTCGTGCACCAGTTTGAGCGGCGCGCGTTCCAGTTCGCGTACGCACATGGCATGCAGACGATCCGGCGAGACGGCGAGTGCGTCCGCATATTTCCGGATCGGCCAATGGTCGCGGTAATGCACTTCGACGAGATGACGGAATTTCTGCAGCACCGATGACGATGTGCCGAGCGACCGGGTGGCGATGTCTTCCACACCGGACGCGCGCCAGAGACTGACCATGATCAGCACCACATGGGCGGTCACGACGGTCGAAGAGCCATGGTCTGCGCGCGCGATTTCCCGCTCGACAGCCTTGAAGGAATGGTCGAGATCGTGACGCAGATTCTCCGCCTCGATCGGCGTCACCAGCATGCGCTGGGTGATGGCGGACAAAGCCAGCGATTCTGCGCCGCTGCTGCGCGTATTGGCGAGGATGTCGTCCGTCACCGACAACAGATAGCCGGAGCCGCCAGCTTTGATGTGCAGGCGTTCGGCACTGCGCGGCGGCAGCCATAGGAGCACTGGCCCGTCGAATTCGATCTGGTCGTTGGCGAGCGCCAGATGGCCCTGGCCGTTCTTCAGGAAAATCGCGTGGGTTGCCGTCCGGTTCGGCTCGGTATCGAGCGTCCATTCGCGCGCTGTGAGCGCGCTGGTGATGGTCTGAAACTGGACCTTCTGCCGCGACAGTTGAAAGGCCAGCGAGGAGGCGGCTGCCGGGGTAAGGCCGTTCATGGATGGGCTCTCGTGAGCATGCTCTGCGACGTTTCACCACCGGCGCTAGCCAGAAACAGGCAATAAAGCACCGGAAATATACATTACTGCCCTTGGTCGGTTGAGGCCAACTGCCCTGGTCGGTTGGCTTCTCGGAAGAAGAGGCAATGCCGGCAGGGAACGTCCAACGCCAGGCTGGGCCACGCCGGTATCTCGGCGTGTATTGCTTGCTGATGTGAGCTGCGGCCGAGCGCGGCGGACCTCCCTTGTTGAACAGCGGATTTGCGATCGCGGTCGCTGAGTTTGGCGCAGGCCGCAACACGGAGGACGCAATGAAAACGACCCATTCGGTTATCAACGATTCTGCTCTTGCCGCATCGATCATCGTG
>JBQCFU010000581.1:0-5140 GCA_051958775.1 Pseudolabrys sp. | reverse complement strand
CCTCCTGTGAACGGCGCGAAAGAACGAGCGTAGCGGAAGATGGCGCGCTTGGTAACGCGCCGCTCTTCACATGTTCGACATTCTCGCGCGTCAACGTCTGCTCCCGGTCGGAGCCGACGAATTATTGTCCGGATATTTCGGGGAGGCCGCCAACACATGGCGAGATCGGTTCCGCGATCGCGGGATTGCCGGTCAGGCGCCTCGCGTCGTGTGTGCCCGGCACCACGACTTGCGTGCGCCAAAACCGATCATGAATGCGCGTGAGACAGCGCAGCGCGGGCGAGAATTTAGGCATGGGTGTGCCGCACAAGCGCGCTTGACAAACGTGTGATCACAACATGAGATCACTCTCCGCCCGGCAGCCCAGCCCCCAACCGGACTCCGCTTTGACCGACGTTCCAGATATCAAAATCGACCACCTGACGGTGCAATACCGCAGCAAGGGCAGTCTCGTGACCGCCCTGCAGGATGTTACCGTCGAGATTCCCCGCCGCTCGTTCGTCAGCGTCGTCGGCCCGTCGGGCTGCGGCAAGACCACCCTGCTCAAGGTTCTGTCCGGCGTGCTCAAGCCGACCAGCGGCGACGTGACATTCGACAACCAGAAGCTCGGCGAAGCGCGTTTGTCCGGCCGGGTCGGTTATGTCTTTCAGCGTCCCCTGCTGCTGCCGTGGCGGACGGCGATCGAGAATGTCGCGCTGACCTCCGAGATCGCGCGCAAGGACATTCCGTCGGACAAGCGCATGGCGGAAGCCAAACGCTGGCTCGGCCTCGCCGGCCTCGCCGGTTTCGAGAACAAGCTGCCGCACGAACTGTCCGGCGGCATGCAGCAGCGCGTGTCGCTGTGCCGCGCGCTCGCCTTCAATCCGCCGATCCTGATGATGGACGAGCCGTTCGCCGCGCTCGACGAGATCACACGCGAATCGATGCAGGAAGAGTTGCTGCGGCTCTGGCAGGCGACGGAAAGCAGCGTGATCTTCATCACCCACAGCATCAGCGAGGCGGTGCTGCTGTCCGAGCGGATCATCATCATGACCGCGCGGCCGGGCAAGGTCGAGGAAGTGCTCGACGTGCCGTTCCCGCGTCCGCGTGGCGAGGAGCTGCGCGCCAGCGCGCCGTTCAACGAACTGGTGCAATATATCCGCCACAAGCTGCGCGAGAGCCAGCTCGGGCTCGCGGGGGCGGCATGATCAAGGCACTCTCGCGCGTCACCAGCCAGATCGCGGTGTTCGTCCTGTTCTTCGTGGTATGGGAAGTCGTCGTCGACCTCCTGCACATCAAGCCGGTGATCCTGCCCTCACCGACGCAGATTTTCGAATCGATCATCAAGAACTGGCCCTATCTGATGAAGCACAGCGGCCCCACCGCTTTCGCGATCGGCGCCGGCTTCCTGTTCGCGGCGATTGCCGGCTTCATCATTGCGGTCGGCATCGCCTATTCGCGCTGGATCAGCGAAGTGACCTATCCGTTCCTGGTCGCAGCGCAGGTGTTGCCGAAGATCGCGCTGGCGCCGCTGTTCCTGATCTGGTTCGGCTTCGGCGTGACGCCGAAGGTGGTGATCGCGGCGCTGATCGCCTTCTTCCCGATCGTCATCAACACCGCACGCGGACTGCAATCGGTCGATGTCGAGCTGATCCAGTACATGAAGTCGCTCGGCGCGAGCTGGATGGAGATCTTCTTCAAGATCAGCCTGCCGTGGTCGCTCCCCTATATCTTCGCGTCGTTCAAGATCGCCATCACGCTCGCTGTCGTCGGCGCCGTGGTCGGAGAATTCGTCGCCTCCGACACCGGGCTCGGCTACGTCATCAGCTACGCGAATATTTCACTCGATACCGAATTGATGTTCGCCGGCATCTTCGTGCTGAGCGCGATCGGCGTGCTGTTCTTCCTCGCCGTCGTCCTGGCCGAACATCTGATGATGAAATGGCAGGCCGCCATCGAGGAGACGCCGCAGACGGCCTGAGTTGGCGCGCTGACATTCGTGCAGGATAGCATTCGGTTCAATCGCAATTGGAACGGAGGACACTATGAAGTTCCGTGGTCTGCTGGCGCTGGCCTTGATGGCTTCCGCCTTCGCGTTCGCATCACCGGCATCGGCGCTCGACAAGGTCAAGATCCGTCTCGACTGGGTTTTCGGCGCCGAGCATTCCGGCATCTTCGTCGCCCAGCAAAAGGGCTTCTTCAAGGATGAAGGCATCGACGCCGAGGTCTATCCCGGCGAAGGGTCGAGCGTCACGGTGAAGCTCGTCGGCAACGGCGATGTCGAGTTCGGCTACGCGACGGCCGACCAGGCCGTGCTCGCCGCAGATCGCGGCCTGCCCGTGGTCGCGACCGCCGTGATCCTGCAGCGCAGCCCGGTCGCGATCATCTATCCGAAGTCGACCGGCATCACCAAGCTCACTGACCTTTACGGCAAGCGCCTCGGCCTCCAGCTCAAGAGCGCGGTCGAGCGGCAGTGGCGCGCGCTCGCCAAGATGCACAACATCGACACCAGCAAGATCAACGAGGTCCCGGCCGACCTCGCGATCGGCAAGCTGATCATCGCCAAGCGGATCGACGCAGGCGTGGCGTTCTTCTTCAACGACGGCCTGCAGGCGAAAGCCGAAGGCATCGACATGGACTGGCTGCTGTTCAGCGACCTTGGCCTGCCGATGTACAGCTCCAGCCTCGTCACCAATGCCGACCTGATCAAGAAGAACCCGGATCTGGTGAAGCGTTTCACCCGCGCCTTCGTCAAGGGCTGGGAATACGCCAAGGCGCATCCGGATGAAGCCTATGCGCTGACCATCAAGGCCCATCCGCAACTCGACAACACCTACAACAAGCTCAAGCTGCCGGCGGTGCTGACGCTGCTCGACAGCCCCGACACCAAGGCGAACGGCCTCGGCTATTCCACCAAGCAGGGCTGGGAGTCGATGATGGAGACCATGGTCAAGCTCGATCTGATCAAGAAGCCGCTGGACGCCACCACGGTCTTCCGCGCCGATCTCCTGAAATAACCAACAGGACGGGCTGCCACGATCCGGCAGCCCGTCACCGACGCAACGCCCGCTTGAAGCGAGATGGCGGCGTTGATCCAGCGAGGCGCAGCATGACCTTCAAGCTTGGCGTGAGTTTCGACGGCTTCGGCCCTTACGATGAGGCGATCGCGTTCGCCAAACTCGCGGTCGATGCGGGCGCGTCCAGCCTCTGGATGGCCGATCATCTCGGCTATCGCGAAGCAATCATCTCCTGCCTCGGTCTCGCTGCGGCGGCGCCGACCGCCACGGTCGTGCCGACCGCCGTCAGCCCCTATCTGCGCCATCCGATGCCGACGGCGATGCAGATGGCAACGCTGGCGGAAGCCGCACCGGGCCGCGCGATCCTCGCGCTCGGCTCCGGCAACCCGCTGTTTCTCGCGGAGTCGGGCGAAGCGATCGACAAGCCACTGGTCGTCACGCGTGAATTCGTCGAGGCACTGCGCGCGCTGTGGTCGATGGCGCCGGTCGAGATGCAGGCCAGGCGGTTCAAGCTCGACAATGCGCGGATGATGTTCCGGCCGCCGCAACCGGTGCCGATCTATCTGTCGCCGATGAAGGAGCAGATGCTGCGTCTCGCCGGCAAGATCGCCGACGGCGTCGTGCTCTCCGCCGGATTGTCGCCGGTTTATGTCCGCCGCTCGCTGGAGTTTGTCGCCGAAGGCGCCACGCAGGCGAAACGCGACATGGCTGTTGTCCGCACCGCCGGCTACATCTCCTTCATGGCGGCCGCAGACAGCCGCAAGGCCGTCGAAGCGGTGCGCCAGAAGCTGGCATTCCTGTTCCGCAACAAGTTCATCTCCGACAACCTCGCTTATTCAGGCATCCCGATCGATCAGGAAGCAATCATCGCGGCGATGTCGAAGCGCGACTACGCGGCTGCGGCGAAACTGGTGCCGGATGACGCGGTCGATGCGTTCGCGGTCGCCGGCAACGTGCGCGAATGCTGCGACAAGCTGAAGGCGTTCGCGGATGCCGGCTTGCAGGACCTCGTCCTGTTCATGGCCGGCGAACCGGAAGATCATCGCTTCGGCTTGTCGGTGATCAAGGAAATGACCGCGTAGCGCAACGCCGCGCGCGGCAACCCTTCGCAGAACGGTCCCGGTCGGCGTCGAGATCGAACGGTGCATGCGCTCGCTCGTGCTTGCCCGGCCGTCTTTCAGCGGAGATGGCCATGTACGATTTTTGTGTGCTTGCGCTATAATCGGCCGACAGAAAATTCCGTATCCGGCATGGATCGCTGACCGAAGCCGGATCGGAGACGCAAGGGAGCCGCTGCCATGTCCGCCGCCAACACCGCCGTTGTCATGCCCTCGGACGAAACCGCAGAATCGGCGGCGATTGTCGAGGCCTTCCTGACCGCCTCGATGATCCCCGATCCGGAAACGGCGGCCCGGTATATCGCGGAGCCGCTCAAGCTCACCTTCACCGGCGGACGCCGGTTCAATCATCCGCGCGACTGCACGGCTTTCAACGCCAAGCGCTACAAGTGGGTGAAGAAGGCGATGGAACGTTCGGACGTGGTTCCCGGCAACGGCGAGACCATCGTCTACAATATCGGCACGCTCTATGGCGAATGGCCGGACGGTACGCCATTCGAAGGCAATCGCTATGTCGATCGCTTCGTCGTGCGCGGCGGCAAGATCGTGCAGATGGACGTCTGGAATGACAGCGCCGAGCGTCTGCTGACGCGCAACGGCATCGAGGCCTGACCCGCCGCGCGGCGCTGCGCGCCGTTCCTGGTCAGGTCGGCCGCCGATCCGCGAACCAGAACGCGAATTGCGCGATCACTCCCGCGCCGGCGAGCACCAGCGCGGCCGCGAGTGCGTGGTTGCCGCCTAGGCCACCGAGCGCCGTGCACAGCGCGCCGATCGCCATCTGCGCGAAGCCGTAAAGCCCCGAGGCGGAGCCGGCGATCGACGGGTTGATGCTCATCGCCTCCGCGAGCGCGGTCGGCGACGCGATGCCGGCGCCGAAACACAGCACGACGATGGTGAGGAACAGATAAAGCCCGATCTCATGGGTCGGACGATGCAGCTGATCGGAAAAGATGAACGGCGCGGCGCCGATGAACGCGTAAAGCGAGGTCGTCGCGCAGCCGCCACCGATCGTGTAGCCGAGGAAGC
>JBQCFU010000580.1:0-6430 GCA_051958775.1 Pseudolabrys sp. | reverse complement strand
CATTGGCGAGCTTGATGGCATCCTCGTAGCGGGGCGCGCGCACCACCGAGAGCACCGGCCCGAAGATTTCTTCCTTGTAGATGCGCATGGAGGGCGTCACCTCGTCAAACAGGCAGCCGCCCATAAAGTTGCCGTTCTCATAGCCCTGGAGCTTGAAGTTGCGGCCGTCGACCAGGAGCTTTGCGCCTTCCTTCACGCCGGTGTCGACATAGCCCTTCACCTTGTTGAGGAGCGCCTTTGTCACCATCGGGCCGTAGTCGGCCTGCGGATCGTTGGACGGGCCGACCTTGAGGCTTTCCACGCGCGGGATCAGTTTTTGGACGAGGAGGTCCGCGGTCTTCTCGCCGACCGGGACCGCCACCGAGATCGCCATGCAGCGCTCGCCGGCCGAGCCATAGCCGGCGCCGATCAGCGCATCGACCGCCTGATCCATGTCCGCATCCGGCATGACGATCATGTGGTTCTTGGCGCCGCCGAAGCACTGCACGCGCTTTCCGTTGGCGCAGCCCTTGCCGTAGATGTATTCGGCGATGTCGGATGAGCCGACGAAGCCGATGGCCTTGATGCGGTGATCATCCAGGAGCGCGTCGACCGCGACCTTGTCGCCGTTGACGACGTTGAGTACGCCCGGCGGCAGGCCGGCTTCGAGGAACAACTCGGCGATGCGCATCGGCACGGACGGATCGCGCTCCGACGGCTTGAGGATGAAGGCGTTGCCGCAGGCGATCGCCGGCGCGCACTTCCACAGCGGGATCATCGCCGGAAAGTTGAACGGCGTGATGCCGGCGACGACACCGAGCGGCTGGCGGACCGAATAGAGGTCGGTGCCGGTGCCGGCGCTGTCGGTGAACTCGCCCTTCATCAGATGCGGGATACCGCACGCGAACTCGACCACTTCGAGGCCGCGCTGGATGTCGCCCTTGGCGTCGGCGAAGGTCTTGCCGTGCTCGGAGGAGAGCAGGCGGGCGAGGTCGTCATATTCCTTGTGAACCAGCTCGAGGAATTTGAACATCACCCGGGCACGACGCTGCGGATTGACGGCAGCCCAGACCTTCTGTGCTTCCTCCGCGTTGGCGATGGCCTGCTCGACCTCGGCCACGGATGCGAGCGCAACCTTGGCCTGGACCTCACCCGTATTCGGGTTGAAGACGTCGCTAGACCGGCTGGACGTTCCCTTGACCGTCTTGCCGCCGATAAAATGGCCGATATCGCGCATCCTCGTCTCCTCTGCCTCTCAGGCACGCTCCAGAGCGCTGCCTCGGCGATCCTTTAAATGGGTTTTAGTGGCCGGTCACGAGCGGCATGAAGTCCACCCGCAAGCGGCCGGGCATGTTTGATCTCTTTTTTGTTTTGCCACCACGAGGGGCGCAAGTCATTGATTTTATTCATGGTCGCTCGCTATCGACTATAGGTGGAAATCGAATAGACCGGGCCCGGTTCGCCCGTTTCACCCTCGTGACGCTGGACGCTGCGTCTTTGGCTCGGCCGCTCGTCAGCGGCAGTCGTCCGGCCCTTCGTGTGGTCTGACAGTCGCCACAACTTTGAATTTCAAAACGCAGGAAAATCGCGGTTAACGCAGCGTTAATCGGGTCGATTTAGGTTTCAGGGTGCCGCCCGGCGGCGTTTTTTCTGATCGGTTTTCGACGGAGCAGATTGCATGGACATCACCACCGGCCTTGGGCTGATCGCCGGGGTGATCGTGATCGTGACGCTCATTTTGATGGGCGGCGATCTGCGCATGTTTTACGACCTGCACGCCATCATCATCATCTTTGGCGGTTCTTTCGCCGCGACCCTGATCCGCTTTCCGCTGGTGGCGATGCTGCACGGCCTGCCGCTGGGTATGAAGTTCGCTTTCACCATGCGCCGCACCACCCAGCGCGAACTGGTCGACGAGATCGCCGGTCTCGCCGAGATCGTCCGCAAGCAGGGGCCGATCGGCCTTGAGAAGGCGACAGTCGACGACCCGTTTCTGGCGAAGGGAATCCGCTTCGTTGCCGACGGCTATGACGGCGACTTCATCCGCGACAATCTCGAGCGCGACCGCGATAACTTCCTGACCCATCTCGACGAAGGGCAGAAGATCTACCGCGCGATCGGCGACTGCGCGCCGGCCTTCGGCATGATCGGCACGCTGATCGGGATGGTGCAGATGTTCGCGAACATGACCGACCCGTCGAAGCTCGGCCCCTTCATGGCGGTCGCCTTGCTCGCGACGCTGTACGGCGCGCTGGTCGCCAATCTGTTCTGTCTGCCGATCGCCGACAAACTGCACGTCAAGCTGGTCGACGAGGAAGTCAACCGCACACTGATCATCGACGGTGTGTTGATGATGCGCGAGGCGAAGAGCCCGACGCTGGTACGCGAGATGTTGCTCGCCTATCTGCCCGAGAAGCATCGCGATCACGGTGAAGAAGAGGCGGCAGCCGCGGCGGCTTAAGCCCGCTCCGGCGCTCGAGCACGGTCCATGGCGAAGAAACGCGGCGGACACGCAGGCGGACACGGCTGGTTCGTTACCTTTGCCGACCTGATGGGTCTGCTGATGAGCTTCTTCGTCATGCTCGTTGCGTTCTCGACGCAGGATCAGGCAAAGCTGCAGGTCGTCGCCGGTTCGATGCGAGACGCGTTCGGCGTGCAGGACAAGGTCCGCTATTCCGGCATCGTCGAGATCCCCGGATTGCCGACGCGGCCACGGCTCAAGAATGCCGCGAACATCACCCCGGACGAGGCCTCGGCATCGCCGAGCCCGGACGAGAAGGATCACAACCGCACCTACGGCGCGCGTTTGGATCAGGATCGCCAGTTCGCGCTGGCGGCGGCATCGCTGCGCCAGGCGCTGCAGGATCTGCCGGAGATCAGCGAAGCCTCGAAACATGTGATGATCGAGGAGACCAAGAACGGCCTCAACATCGAGATCGTCGATCAGGATGGGCGCTCGATGTTCGCGGAGGGTTCGAAGGAGCCGAACGAGCGCACGCGCAAGTTGATTGCCAAGATGGCGCCGGCGCTCAAGGCGATGCCGTATCGCCTGGCGATCACCGGCCACACCGCGGCCACGCGACTTCCGCCGAAGCCCGGCTACGGCGCGTGGGACCTTTCCGCGGACCGCGCCAATGCGATCCGGCAGATTCTGGAGCAGGAGGGCCTGCGGTCCGGCAACATCTTCGTGGTGGCCGGCAAGTCCGACACGGAACCGCTGTTCCCGGACAACCCTTACTTGTCCTCGAACCGGCGCGTTACCATCACTTTGATGCGCGAAGCCCCGCCGATACCCGTCGATTTCCGGCCCTAAGCAGCCATTTTCTGCTGAAAATTCATACCGGTTGTGCGGAGGCCTGATAGGCGCTGTCCGTCGGCGTGATATAAGCGCGTCCTTGCGCAACCGGCTTTTTCGGGCGCTCAGTGGGGTCCGAGCGGGATCTAAGCGGGACGAATGACGCAGACGACAAACGACGCCGTGACGCAGGAAGCTGCCGCTCCGCCAAGCCCTCCCAGCGTCTTCGCACTGGCGCTCGGCAGCGTCGGGGTCGTCTACGGCGACATCGGCACCAGCCCTCTCTATGCGTTCCGCGAGGCTGTTCACGCAGCCAGTGCCGAACACGGCCTGACGCGTGAAGTCGTGCTTGGCGTGCTATCGCTGATCCTCTGGTCGCTGATCATCACCGTCACGCTCAAGTATGTTCTGGTGCTGCTGCGGGCCGACAACAACGGCGAGGGTGGAACGCTGTCGCTGACCGCGCTCGCGACCCGCGCGCTCGGCCGGCGCACCGCACTGGTCTTCCTGCTCGGCGTGATCGGCGCCGCGATGTTCCTTGGCGATTCCGTTATCACGCCGGCGATTTCCGTGCTGTCGGCGGTCGAAGGTCTCAAACTCGTCAATCCCGGCTTCGCCGACTATGTAGTGCCGATCTCCTTGCTGATCCTGGTCGGCCTGTTTGCGGCGCAGAGTCACGGTACGGCGCGTGTTGCTGCTTTTTTCGGCCCGATCATGGCGCTCTGGTTTGTGACCATCGCCGTCGCCGGGCTTCTGCATATCGGCGATGATCCGCGCGTTCTCTATGCGATCAATCCGCAATATGCGGTCGCGTTCGTGACGCAGCACGGACATATCGGCCTGATCGCGCTCGGCGCCGTGTTCCTGTGCGTGACCGGCGGCGAAGCCTTGTACGCCGACCTTGGTCATTTCGGCCGCAAGCCGATTCAGATCGCCTGGCTGTCGCTTGTTTTGCCGGCGCTGGTGCTGAATTATTTCGGGCAGGGCGCACGGGTACTGTCCGACGCATCGGCGCTGGAAAATCCGTTTTTCCGCCTGCTGCCCGACATGATGGTCATGCCGATGGTGATCCTCGCCACGGCGGCCACCGTGATCGCGAGCCAGGCGGTGATCACCGGGGCTTATTCGCTGGTGCATCAGGCGATCCAGCTTGGCCTGCTGCCGCGGCTTGCGATCCTGCACACTTCGGCGTCGCATGTGGGCCAGATCTACATTCCGCGGGTGACGATCGCGCTGTTCATTGGCGTCGTGCTGCTGATTGGTCTGTTCCGCTCGTCGAGCGCGCTGTCGCACGCTTACGGCATCGCCGTCGCGACGACGATGGTAGTTGACGGCTTGCTGGCCTTCATCGTCGCGTGGAAGTTGTGGAAGCTGAAGCTGTGGCAGGCGGCGCTGCTGATGGTGCCGTTCATCTTCGTCGATCTGGTGTTCTTCTCGGCGAACCTGCTCAAGCTGCTCGAAGGCGCGTGGGTGCCGATCCTGTTCGGTGCGGTGATGGTGCTCCTGATCCTGACATGGCGGCGCGGCACCAACCTGTTGTCGAGCAAGACCCGCCGGACCGAAGTGCCGCTCGACACGCTGCTGCGCAGCCTTGAGAAGAAGCCGCCACATATCGTGCCCGGCACGGCGGTGTTCTTCACCAGCACGCCGGACTTCGCGCCGACCGCGCTGTTGCACAATCTCAAGCACAACAAGGTGCTGCACGAAAAGAACGTGATCCTGACGATCCATGTGTCGGACACGCCACGCGTCTCCGAGGACGAACGGGTGCAGATCGCGCCGGTGTCGGAGCGTTTCCAGCGCGTCGTGCTGCGGTTCGGCTATATGGAAGAGCCGAACGTGCCGAAGGCGCTCGGTATCGCCCGCAAGCAGGGCTGGCAGTTCGACATCATGTCAACGTCGTTCTTCCTGTCGCGGCGCGCGCTCACGCCGTCGCCGCAGTCCGGCATGCCGGCGTGGCAGGACCGGCTGTTCATCGGGCTGGCGCGGACGTCGAGCGATGCCACCGACTTCTTCCAGATTCCGACCGGCCGGGTGGTCGAGGTCGGTACCCAGGTGACCATCTAGCGGGCGGCCGGACCTTGCCCTAGAACGGGCGCGACCAGTCCTTTCACGGAGTGTATTTCGATGGCCGGCGGAGAGCCCAAGGTTCACGATCTGACGCCCGAGGAGGTCGCCCGCGGCCTCACCGAAGGGCGCATCCTTCTGGTCGACGTGCGCGAGCCGAACGAGACCGCCGTCGAGAGCTATCCGGAAGGCGTGATCGTGCCGCTGTCACAGTTCGATCCCGCGGCGATTCCGGACCCGAACGGCCGCACCGTGGTGTTCGCCTGCCGGTCCGGCAAGCGCTCGGTGACCGCTTCGCTGGCGGCGCAGGAGCGGGGCTTTCCCTACGACAGCCATCTGGCGGGCGGCATCATCGGGTGGAAGGCCGCCGGCCTGCCGACCAAGACCGGCTGACGCGTCATCATGAACCCGATCTTTGCGGGCCTGCCGGTTTCGGTATTCGAGGTCATGTCCGGCCTTGCCCGCGACCATGAGGCGGTCAATCTGGGGCAGGGCTTTCCCGACGATCCCGGACCTGAAGACGTCCGGCGCAAGGCCGCCGAGGCAGTAGTGTCCGGCTGGAACCAGTATCCGCCGATGCTCGGCATGCCGGAGCTGCGCCAGGCCGTCGCCGCGCACTACCAGCACTGGCAGAACCTCACCCTCGATCCCGATCGCGAGATCATGATCACCTCCGGCGCCACCGAGGCGCTCGCCGGCGCGCTGATGGCGCTGATCGAGCCGGGCGACGAGGTGGTGCTGTTTCAGCCGCTCTACGATGCCTATCTGCCGCTGGTGCAGCGCGCCGGCGGCGTGCCGAAATTCGTGCGGCACGAGCCGCCGCACTGGCGTTTCACCGACGAGATGCTGGAACGGGCGTTCTCGCCGAAAACCAAAGTCGTGCTGTTCAACAACCCGCTCAATCCGACCGGCACAGTCTATGCGCGTGAGGATTTGGAGCGGCTTGCCGCGTTCTGCCAGCGCTATGACGCCATCGCCGTCTGCGACGAGGTGTGGGAGCATGTCGTCTTCGACGGCGCGGCCTTCACGCCGCTGATGGCGCTGCCGGGCATGCGCGAGAGGACGGTGAAGATTGGCTCGGCGGGAAAG
>JBQCFU010000579.1:0-6458 GCA_051958775.1 Pseudolabrys sp. | reverse complement strand
ACCAAGACGTTGCGCTTCGCGGTGCTCCGTCTCCCCTCGATCAGTGATCGAGGGATAAGGAATACGGGCGCACCCGGCGCCGGCCAAATAATACGGGCGATGACGCATGCCTGTAGGTCATCGACGTGCGGTGCGTGGCTGTTTGACAATCGCATCGGGACGACCAGAGGCAGGCGCGACTTTCAATCCGCCTCATCCTGAGGAGCGGGCGAAGCCCGCGTCTCGAAGGACGAGGCGGCCATAGTTGCGCGCCCGCCTTCGTGGTGCGAGACGCATCGCTGACGCGATGCTCCTCACCATGAGGCTTAGAGAGAGAGAGACGCCAAACTCTTTCAGCCGTCATGGCCGGGCTTGACCCGGCCATCCACCTTTACTGTAGAGCTAAGAAAGATGGATGCGCGGGTCATCAGGGCGTTTACGCCCGGCTTCGACGGGCTATGCCCGGGCATGACGCGGAGCGAGCCGAGAGACACACAACCAGCTTTTCACCCCGCCTTCGGCGGCGTACCAAGCTTGTCGCGGAAGAAAGCGAGCGTGCGCTCCCATGCGAGATCGGCGGCGGCCTTGTTGTAGCGCGCAGCGCCGGTGTCGTTGTTGAAGGCGTGCTGTGTGCCCGGATATTTGTAGATCGTGAAGCTCTTGCCGTTCGCCTTCAAGGCCTCCTCGTATGCGGCGACGCCGGAATTCACGCCGTCGTCATTCTCGGCATATTGCAGCAGCAACGCCGCGTGGATCGCCGGCACCTGAGCCGCCGGGAGTTGCCGGCCATAATAGGCGACGCCGGCATCGAGTTCGGGGCTTGCCGCAGCCAGCCGGTTGACCATGCCGCCGCCGAAGCAGAAGCCGACCGCGCCGACCTTGCCGGTCGATTCCGGATGCTTCTTCAGGAATGACACGGCGGCGACCAGCGCGGTCACCGCGTCATCCTGATTGAGCTTGCCGTGCAGCTCGCGCGCCGCATCCTCATTCGCCGGCGTGCCGCCGACCAGCGACAACAGATCGATCGCGTAAGCGAGGAAGCCCTCCAGCGCGAGGCGGCGCGCCACGTCTTCGAGATGTGGGTTGAGGCCGCGGTTTTCGTGGATCACCAGCACGGCCGGGCGTTTCGTCGTGCCGGCGCCGGCTTTCAGCCGCGCGAGATAGCCGTTGATGTTGCCCTTGGGCGAGGAAAACGACACACGCTCCGTCGCCAGCCGCGGATCGTCGCCGGAAACGATCGCCGCCTTGGCGTAGTCGTTCTGCAGCAGCGGCAGCAGCGCGGCCGCGGCGGCCGCCGAGCCGGCGAGATCGCGCAGCCGGTCGAGGAAGTCGCGACGGTTCATGCCGCCATGGGTGAAGCGGTCGTACAGATTGATGATGCGCTGATCCAGATGCTGCTCGGTCAAGGGACACCTCTGATGTGGTCACGGCACTCTAACAAACGGCCGACATCGCGTATTCCTGTGCAGCTTGTTTTGCCTTGCCTTGACGTTGCCATGGTGTCGCGCCATCCGCTGCCGCGACGAACAGGGAAGAGGTTGGGAATGAAACTGCCGTGCTGCGCTGCGATGATGATCTTCTTGGGTGCCGGTATCGGCACGGGCCTAAGCACGAGCATGGCATCCGCTCAGGATTTTCCCCGCGACCGTGAATTGCTGCTCGATGCCGCGCCGATGCGGCCGAGCAAGCGGATCCCGAGCCTGACGCTCGCCGCCGACGGCCGCGCCACCTTCGACCTGTGGTGCCGCACCATCACCGGCCGCATCGAGGCGACGGCGGACGGCAATGTGACCATCACGGCGGACACGCCTACCGCGGAGCTGGCGCAGACCCCGCTGCCGGAGATGCTGGGGCCGGGCCAGTGCAGCGACCAGCGCCAGCAGGCCGATGAAGCGCTGCTCACCACGCTGACCCAGTCCAACCGCTGGCAGGCGGCGGGCGAGGGGATCGCGCTCTCCGGCGGGCCGCAGGCGCTGCGGTTTCGGCCGGCGACCAACTGAGGCGGAACCCGAGGGCTCGCCCGAACCAGCGGATTTCAAAGGAACTTTTCCGATCTTTATGCTATGATGGTGTGGTCAAAGCAGGCCGCCGGGGCGCACGCCCGGTCGGAACCGAGATCGTCGCGCGTGCGTTCGAGAAGCCCGGCAGCGATGGTGCGTTGCTGGCGAGCCAAGGAGCCGTCATGAGCCGTCGCCGTCTTGCGTTGTCGCCTGTCTCGATTGCCCTGTGTGCGGCATTGGCCCTTGCGGGCTGCGCCAGCACCCGGGAGCCCGAGGCACCGCCGGCGCCCGCGCCGGTTCCGTCCCTGCCGCCGGCCTATCAGCCGGCCGAGATCGTCGGCCGCTACGGCCTCGCCGCCTACCACAAGCCGGAAGACCAGAAGCGCACCGAGGCTGCTGCCGCCAGCCAGTGCCGTCAGCCCTATGTCATCTCCATGGGCCCGACCGGCGGCGTCATCATGCATCTCGCTGACCAGGCAACGCCGGAAGAGCTGCGGCTCAAGGGCGGACCGGGCGGCAAAACCTATATCGGCCCCGCCGGGGAGCCGGGCGGTATCCAGGACCGTGAGATCATCTCGTTCGACGGCCGTGTGATGATCACCCGCTGGATCGACCCGGAGGTGCAGGGCCGCTACGGCACCAGAGTCTATGTCCGCTGCGGCGCCGAAGGCACCAAGCCGAAGCCGCGCGCGGCCGCCAAGCCGAAACCGAAGCGTAGCTGATCGAAACGATCGGTTTGTTCGATATGCGCTGAACGAACGCCGCATCCGCTGATGCGGCGTTCGTCGTTTGCAGGGGAATCCGCTAAAGGATTCCCGTCATGCCCCCGCTCCGTGAATTTCTCACCGGTCGCTGGCGCGCGGTGCCGGTGCTCGGCATCACGCAGATCCTGTGCTGGGGCGCGATGTTCTACACGCCGGTGCTGATGGTGCCGCTGATCGCACAGACGCGCGGCTGGTCCATCGCCTTCACCATGGGCGGCTTTTCCATCGGTCTGCTGGCGGCGGGCGTCACCGCACCATGGGTCGGTCGCGGCATCGACCGCTACGGCGGTCATGTGGTGATGGCGGTCGGCTCGCTCACCGGCGCCGTCGGCTTCGTGCTGCTGGTCACCGCCACCCACCCCGCCGCTTATGTGGTCGCCTGGATCGTGCTCGGCGTCGCCATGGGCGCCAATCTTTACGACGCGACGTTCGCTTCGCTCGGGCGGATTTTCGGCATCGAGGCGCGCAGCGCCATTACCGCGGTGACGCTGGCCGGCGGCTTCGCCTCGACGGTGAGCTGGCCGGTGACTTACCTGTTGCTGAGCAAGCTGAATTGGCAAAGCACCTATCTGGTCTATGCCTGTGTGCTGGTGCTGATCGCGGCGCCGCTGCACGCTTTCGGATTGCCGCGGCAGCGTGCGATGGCGTCTGCGCCTGCCGTGGCAACAGCCGATACACCCGCACGTCCGGCGGTGCTGCCGCCGCGCGGGCTGACGTTTCTGCTCGTGGCAACAGCCTTTGCCGCTTACGCCTTTGTGCCGTCGGGCCTGTCTGCGCATCTCCTGGCGATCTTCCAGCGCGGCGGGGTCGAGGCGGCGACGGCGGTGACCATCGGCGCGTTGTTCGGACCGGCCCAGGTCGGCGCGCGGCTCATCGAATTTCTGTTCGCACGCAATCTGCATCCGTTGCTGATCGCGCGGGGCGCGGTCACCACGCTGCTGCTCGGCTTCGCGATGCTGGAAATCGTCGGCGTATCGGTCGCGACGGCGGCGATCTTCATGCTGATGTTCGGCGGGTCGAACGGCCTGATCACCATCACGCGCGGCGCGGTGCCGCTGTCGTTGTTTGGCGCTGCCGGTTATGGGCAGATCATCGGCCGCCTCGCGGCACCGTTCCTGCTGATGCAGGCGGCGGCGCCGCTGGTGATGGCGTTCGTGGTGGAGCGGGTCTCCGACCCGGCTGCGCTCGGCCTTGCCGCACTGTTCGCGCTCGCCGCGCTCGTCTGCTTCTTTGCGATGCGCCGGCCGGACGCCGAACGCGCCCAGGTCTGATCCAGCTTCGTCGAATCATGCCTGGCGTTCAGTTTTTCGAGCATGATCTTGCCCGAAAACCGGTTCCCACCCTCGGATCAAGTCCGAGGGCAGGCTTTTTCGGGATCATGCTCTAGCTGAAGATCAGATCGACTTCATCCTGCGATGCATGCCCGGAATCGCTGTCGAGGCGCGGGCCATTGACCAGCGCATGGCGCTCGGTCGTCGCATGAGCGGTGACGCGGTCATCGAGCGCGGCGACCGCCCGCGTGATCTGGTCTTCAATGGCATCGATCGCCAGCAGCGCATTGGCGATCCGCTGGCCGGCGATGTCCTGGAAATTGCAGGCTTCGTAGATGCGCGTGGCCTGCTCCTGGATGTCCTGCGCCAGCGCGCGGTATTGTTCATTCTTCAGCGCCGCCACGAGCGTCTTCGCCATATCGTCGATCTGTTCGATCGCACCGAGCACTTTATGCGTCGCGGTATCGGTGTCGCGCTGGACGCTCCTCAGTTCGTCAGTCATGCGCTGCAGTCGCACTTCCGTGGTCGCAGTGAGTTCCTGCCGCGCACGTTGCAGCATCTGGCGCATGCGCAACACGTCGTCGCGCGCATGCGTCGTGCTGCCGGCATGGCTCGTCGCAGGCCGCTCGCCGGCTAGCCGACGCGCCTGTGGCAGCAATCGCTCGATCCTGAAAACTTTACGCTGCACCGTTGTCCCCACGCTCCGCGCATTCTTTTAAAGCTGCGGGCTTAACGCGCCGTTGCAACTCCGGGTGGCCCGGGGAAACCAGGCCTTTACCATGACGGTTCGCGTTTTACGCAAAATAAAGGTTACGCCGACGTTTGACCCTGTGCGGGCCTGTCGATCGGCCCTGTATTTACTCCTCGGTGGTGCTTTTGACCTGTAGTCGGTCGCGACAGTTTGTGCGTGAGGCGGGAGGCATCGATGCGAGATCGGTTGATGGGAAGCGCGGCGGTAACGCTGTTGCTGACATCCGCTGCGGCGGCGCAGTCCTATCGCGTGCCGCAATATGTTTCGCCGCAGACCGCGCCGGCACCGCGTCAATATGTGATCGTGCAGCAGCATGCGCGCGCCGAGCCCGATCTCGGCGGTGGCTTCATTGAATTCCTGTTCGGCGAGCGATCGAGCGGACGCAGCGAAGCCTATACCCGGCAGGATTACATGCCGCCGCAGAGTTACGGCGCGCAGCGTCCGGAAACACAATATGTCGCCGTGCAGCCGCGCGAGCCGTATCAGCCGGGCCGCCCGGCGATGGATCCGCGTTATCTGCCGCAGGAAGTCGATTACGACAGCAAGGAGCCGGCGGGGACGCTCATCGTCGATACGCCGAACAAGTTTCTCTATCTGGTTGAAGGCAACGGCAAGGCGAAGCGCTACGGCATCGGCGTCGGCCGTCCGGGCTTTACCTGGGCCGGTACGCATTCCGTCAGTGCGAAGAAGGAATGGCCGGATTGGCGTCCGCCGGATGAGATGTTGCAGCGGCAGCCCTATCTGCCGAAATATATGGCGGGCGGACCGAATAACCCGCTCGGCGCGCGTGCGCTCTATCTCGGTTCGACGCTCTACCGCATTCATGGATCGAACGAGCCATGGACGATCGGACAGAACGTGTCGTCCGGCTGCATCCGCATGCGCAATGAAGATGTCACCGATCTCTATGAGCGCGTGAAGGTCGGTACCAAAGTCGTCGTGATGTAGGCGGGCGCAAACAAAAAAGGGGATCCGGTTTGATGGCCGGATCCCCGCTTGTTTGTAACCTGGCTCGCCCGGTCAGGCGGTATCGCCGCCGAAGTCGCCCCCGAAATCACCGTCATCGAAATCGCTGTCGTCGTTGCCGTCGTCGACATTGTCGTCGTTGCCGAACAGCGATGCGCGCTGCTCGTTGCCGCCGCGACCGATGTCGTTCAGGCCGGCTTCGCGCGACAGGTCGCTGCCGGAATTGCCCCACGGTGTGTCACCGCCGGAGCCGCGATCGAGTGCATTGCTGTCGGCGAATGCCTGGCCGCGATGACCGAACATCGAGCCGATGCTGTTCATCAACAGGCTGCCGCCGATCACGCCGGCGGCTGCGGCCGCGGCCGTGCCGAGGAATGACCCGCCCCGTTCACCCGGTGCCGGCGCGGCTTGCGCGGCCATCGGAGCGCCAGCAGGTGCGGACTGCGGCTGACCCCAGCGCGAGCCGGTATTGGGAACCGAGCCGCGCGGCGGCTGGTCGTTCCGGCCCAGCAGCGTGTCACGCATCTGATCGAGGAAACCGCCGCCTGCGGATGCGCTGTCGCCGCCACTCTCAAGCTGGCGAATGCGCTCGTCGGCGCGCTTCAACGCT
Organism: Pseudolabrys sp.; assembly: GCA_051958775.1. Taxonomy (GTDB): domain Bacteria; phylum Pseudomonadota; class Alphaproteobacteria; order Rhizobiales; family Xanthobacteraceae; genus Pseudolabrys. The sequence continues at coordinate 117 of JBQCFU010000579.1, read as the reverse complement.
TCGTCCTGCACCAGAACGGTTTGTACCAGCGCATAAACGGCATTTGGCGCCTGCCGCAATCCATCCTGGATCGCGCGGATCGCGTCCGGATCACGCGGGGCGGATTCCAGGCTGGCG
>JBQCFU010000578.1:0-4871 GCA_051958775.1 Pseudolabrys sp. | reverse complement strand
GAGATCGACGAGGCGATCACCAATATCTGCCGCTGCGGCACGTTCCAGCAGGTGCGCGCCGCGATCCACACCGCCGCCGGCTCGAACGCGTAAGGGAGGGACTGATGAATTTCGTTCCGAAACTCGATCGTCGTTCGTTCGTCGTCGGCTCCGCCGCTGCAGGCAGCGGACTCGCGCTCGGTCTCACGCTGCCGTTCGGCGCCGAAGCGCTCGCGCAAGGCTCTGCGACCACGCCCGAGGTCAATGCCTGGGTCGTCATCAAGCCGGACGAGACGGTCGTCATCCGCATCGCCCGTTCGGAAATGGGTCAGGGCACCCTCACCGGTCTCGCCCAGCTCGTCGCCGAAGAGTTGGAATGCGACTGGTCCAAGGTGACCACCGAATATCCGACGCCAGCGCAGAGCGTTGCGCGCAAACGCGTGTGGGGCGATTTCTCCACCGGCGGCAGCCGCGGCATCCGCGAGTCCCATGAATATGTGCGCAAGGGCGGCGCTGCCGCGCGCATGATGCTGGTGCAGGCCGCGGCCGACCAGTGGAAGGTGCCGGCCGGCGAATGCACGGTGAGCAAGGGCGTCATCACTCACGCCGCCAGCAGCCGCAACACCACTTACGGCAAGGTTGCCGACGCCGCCGCCAAGGTGACGCCGCCGACCGACATCAAGCTCAAGGACCCGAAGGACTGGACCATCGCCGGCAAGCCGCTCCACCGGCTCGACACGGTGGAGAAGACCAACGGGACCATGATCTACGGCATCGACGTCAAGCTGCCGAACATGCTGATCGCCGCGATCAAGGACTGTCCGGTGTTCGGCGGCAAGCTCAAGAGCTACGACGAAGCCAAAGTCACCGGCATGAAGGGCGTGAAGAAGGTGCTGCGCGTCAACGACAGCACCGTCGCCGTGGTCGCCGACACCTACTGGCACGCCAAGACCGCGCTCGAAGCCTTGCCGATCGTCTGGGACGAAGGCGAGAACGCGAAGGTCTCCAGCGAGACGATCGCTGCATGGCTGAAGGAAGGTCTCGCCGACGATCAGCCGGCTTTCGTCGGCAACCAGAACGGCGACATCAAGGACGCCGAGGCCAAGGCCGCGCGCAAGGTCGAGGCCGTCTACAACTATCCCTATCTGAACCACGCGCCGATGGAGCCGATGAACGCCACCGCGCTGTTCACCGGCGATCGCTGCGAGGTGTGGACCGGGACGCAAAACGGGGAAGCGGCTTTCGCCGCCGTGCTTGCCGAATCCGGCCTGCCGCCGGACAAGTGCGACGTCCACAAGGTGATGCTCGGCGGCGGCTTCGGCCGGCGCGGCATGACCGACTATGTGCGCCAGGTGGTCGCCATCGCCAAGCAGATGCCCGGCACGCCGATCAAGATGATCTGGTCGCGCGAAGAAGACATGCTGCACGGAAAATTCCATCCGATCACGCAATGCCGGATGGTCGGCACCTTCGACGACAAGAACAACCTGACCGGCTTCCGCATGCGGCTGTCCGGCCAGTCGATCCTGGCGTCGGTACTGCCGGCGCGCATGGAGAACGGCAAAGACCCGGTCGCGTTCCAGGGTCTCAATCCGCGCGGCGAAGCAGCGTTCGGCTATTCGATCCCGAATCTGCTGATCGACCATTCGATGCGCAATCCGCCGGTGCCGCCGGGCTTCTGGCGTGGCGTCAACGTCAACCACAACGCCATCTACGTCGAATGCTTCATGGACGAGCTGGCGAAGTCGGCGGGCATGGACGCGCTGGAGTTCCGCCGCAAGCTGATGGCGGACAAGCCCAAGCATCTCGGCGTGCTCAATGCAGTCGCCGAGAAGATCGGCTGGTCGACGCCGGCGCCGCAGGGCGTCTATCGCGGTCTGTGCCACCACATGGGCTTCGGCAGCTACGTCGCCGGCGCGGTGGAGATCTCCGTGTTCGACGACGGCAAGAAGATCAAGATCCACCGCATCGTCGCCGCCACCGATCCGGGCTTTGCGGTCAATCCGGCGCAGATCGAGCGGCAGGTGGCCGGCTCGTTCGTCTACGGCCTCTCGGCGCTGTTCTTCGGCGAATGCACGGTGAAGGGTGGCCGCATGGAGCAGGAGAACTTCGACACCTATGACTCCATGCGCATCGCGCAGATGCCGAAGGTGGAAGCGATCCTGATGCCGACCGGCCATACGCCATGGGGCGGCGTCGGCGAACCGACCATCTGCGTCGCGGCGCCGGCGGTGCTCAATGCCTACTTCAACGCGACGGGCAAGCGCATCCGCTCGGTCCCGCTGAAGAACCACGGCATCAGCTTCGCCTGATGCAACGCTGGCGGCGGCCTGTCGCAAGGCCGCCGCTTTTTCCTGTCATTCTTTTGATTGATTTCCTGCCGCGAAGTTTTTCTCGTACAAGGACACGATGGCCCGTACGCACACGCTGCTCATTCTTTCGTTTTGTCTCGTAGCGGCCAGCGGCGCGTCGGCTGCCGATGCCCCACGCGGCGCCAGTTCCTGTATCGGCTGCCACGCTTCGCGCGCCGGCATCGAGGATGCGCTACCCTCGCTGAAGGGCCGCAAGGCGAGCGAGATCGCCGAGCCGATGCTGTCGTTCAAGGAGGACCGCAAGCCGGCGACCGTGATGAATCGCATCGCCAAGGGATTCTCCGACGCGGAGATCACCGCCATCGCCGACTGGTTCGCGGAGCAGCAGCCATGACCTCCGCCACGAATTCCACCACGACGATTCGCCTGACCCGCCGCTCCGTGCTCGCAGGCGCCTTGGCCTCAGGCGCGATGGCCTCGACGGTATGCGCCCCGGCCATCGCCCAGAATGCGCCCCGCGTCGTCGTCATCGGTGGCGGCTTTGCCGGCGCCGGTTTTGCCCGCGCCCTGAAGCATGCCGTCAACAACGTCAACATCACGCTGGTGGAGACCCACCGCACCTTCACCGCCTGTCCGTTCAGCAATCATGTGATCGCGGGCTTGCGCGAACTCAGCGCGCAGCAGTTTACCTATGAGAAGGTCGCCGCCGACGGCGTGACCATGGCCTATGAGCCGGCAATCGCCGTCGATGCCGGCTCGCGCACCGTGACGCTGCGCAGCGGCACGCCGCTCTCCTACGACCGGCTGGTGATCGCGCCCGGCATCAGCTTCAACTGGAACGCCCTGCCCGGTTACGACGAAGCCGCGCGCCGCATCATGCCGCACGCCTGGCATGCCGGCGAACAGACCGAACTGTTGCGTCGCCAGCTCGAAGCCATGGAAGACGGCGGCACGGTGCTGATGTCCGTTCCCGACAATCCGATGCGCTGCCCGCCCGGCGCTTACGAACGCGCCAGCCTGATCGCCTGGTATCTCAAGACCAAGAAGCCGCGATCGAAGATCATCGTGCTGGACGCCAAGGATCAGTTCTCGATGCAGCGGCTGTTCCAGAATGCCTGGAAGGCGCTCTATCCCGGACAGATCGAATGGATCAGCCTGTCGAATGGCGGCAAGATCAATTCGGTCGATGCGAAAACGCGCTCGCTGGTCGGCGATTTCGACACCTACAAAGGCACCGTGGTCAATGTGATCCCGCCGCAACGGGCGGGCACCATCGCCCAGGTCGCCGGGGTGACCGACCGCACCGGCTGGTGCCCGGTCGACCCGATCACTTTCGAATCCAAGATCGCGCCGAACGTGCATGTGCTCGGCGACGCCACGCTGGTCGGCACCATGCCGAAATCCGCCTTCGGCGCCTTCGCGCAGGCGCAAATCTGCGCCGCTGCCATGGCCCGGCTGTTCGCCAATGCGACGCCGGACCGGCCGAAGCTGATCAACACCTGCTACAGCATGGTCGCGCCGGACTACGGCATTTCGGTTGCCGGGGTGTATCAGCCAATGGGAAATGACTATCTCGAAGTGGAAGGCGCCGGCGGCAACAGCCCGATCGACGCACCGCAGGCGACCCGCGCGCTGGAGGCAAAGTATGCCCACGGCCTGTTCAACACGCTCACCGGCGAAACGTTCGGCTGAACGGATCGCGGTGGTGCTTGCTGCGCTGACGGCGTGCGCGGCGACGCCGGTGCGCGCGGACGACCTCGTCGCCTATCGCATCGTCGATGCAGCGATCCCAACTTCGCTTACGGGACTGCCCGGCGATGCGACGCGCGGCCGCGCCATCGTCGCCAACCGGCAGGTCGGCCTGTGCGTGCTGTGCCACAGCGGACCGTTTCCGGAGCTACGCTTTCACAGCGATCTGGCGCCTGATCTTACCGGCGTCGGCAGCCGGATGAACGAAGGCCAGTTGCGCCTGCGCGTCGTCGATGCCAGCCACGCCAATCCGCAGACCATCATGCCGTCCTATTATCGAATCGACGGTCTGACCCGCGTGACGCCGGCGCTGCGCGGCAAGCCGCTGCTCGACGCCGGGCAGATCGAGGATGTCGTGGCGTATCTGATGACGTTGAAGGAGTAGAGCATGATCCGAAAAGCAAGAAGCGGTTTTCGGAAAGGATCATGCGAGCAAAGAGAATGAGTATGACCGGCAATCCACGCTTCACACCTTCGCGCCGCGCGGTGCTGGTGGGCTCCGGCGCGCTCACCGTCACCGCACTCACCCTGCGCCCGGCGAGCGCCACGCCGGAAACGATGCGCGCCGCGATCCGTCAACTCGTCGGCGAGACCGAGATCAAACAAGGCCGCGTGCATCTCGACATTCCGCCGCTGGTCGAGAACGGCAATACCGTGTCGTGCAGCGTTTCGGTCGAAAGCCCGATGACGGATGCGGATCACGTCAAGGCCATCCACATCGTCAACGAGAAGAACCCGCAGCCGAACGTGATCAGCGTCGCGCTCGGCCCGCGCACCGGCCGCGCACGCTTCTCCACCCGCATCCGGCTCGCCGATACGCAGAAGGTGATC